>CAUSYJ010000017.1:0-17413 GCA_963535845.1 uncultured Alloprevotella sp. | reverse complement strand
AGTAATATGTGTCAGCCATATTGTTAGTGACCAAGAATCCCTCTCCTGCATCCTCTCTGATAAATTCCACTTGCGATAGTCCTGTATTCATCGCAGTCTTTTTAGCAAAGAGCGATTTCGTCACCTCCTTGAGCGTTAGTGAAACAGGGTCTATTTCATAAATATAGCGCGGCGAGACGATGATATACCAACGGCCTACTTGATGGAAATAGCGAATCTTCCCCGACTGGGCATCACGAAAGCCATAATAGTAGCCATTTATATATTTCCCTTTATTCGCAACATCGCTATCATAACGCCGGCGTGTGAGGTAGAAAAAACATACTTTTTCTCCTCGCGACATAGGGAAGATATACTTATAATCTTCATCAACCTCCACTGCAGAAATATTGTCCAAAATAGAGGAGGAAGACGACGAGGCGTGTCTGAAGAGCATAGAACCAAAGACAACTATAATCGTCACAATGCTAACAGCAGCAATGGCAAATAGGTTTACCAGCTTTGAAGGGCCGTTAACATTTGGTATCGGAGGCGGACTATAATCATAGCGATGATTTACATTTATATTTATATCATCGTCGTCAATAAAAAATTCCGTCCCACAATTCTTACATCGAAAGCGTTTACTGTCCAACTGATCGTGCTTCTCGCTTCCACAGTGGGGACATTTCACTGCTCGTATTTTTGTAGCCATTATTTCTTTATGATTATGCCTTCTTTGAATAATGTATAGTGAGATAAGTCAGCACACACTGTGCAGCCGTCAGAGCCACAAAGAGAATGACCCACCAGTTGTCCATCAGACGAGCAGGAGCAAAGAAGCCACTAAAAAACTCCACTCCGCCTACTGCTAAAAAAATCATGCCGAGACTCAAGCGGTGAGTGCTCTCTGCTCCCATCTGGAACAAGACGCCCACCAACAGAGCGTTCACAAGGATGGCTAAGCTCGTCATGAGCATATTGGCAAGTGGGTAGGCGGACAAGAGGAGTCCTGCAACTATATTAACAATCAGCGGAGCTACCGCTGCAACAATTACTTTCTTCATAATTGAGAGATGATTTCGTTTTTCTTTTTCTCGTATTCTTCTTCCGTGATGAGCTGTTCATCGAGCAATTTTTTGAGTTTACGCAATCGCTCTGTTGAATCGTCCGCTACTTGTGTCTTAAACACATCTTTCGCCAATTGAACACCAGCACCGAGTTGCAAACCAGCACCAGCCAATCCGCCTTCGTTGCGCGCAGCATCGCGAAGAGCTTCCAACTTCTGCATACTCACATAGTCGAGGTCGACCTCCGCAGCAGCTCTCTGTTCGGCCGTCATATTGGCAATACGTCCTATGCGCTCCATGGTGTCCTCATCAAAAGTGACAGA
Organism: uncultured Alloprevotella sp.; assembly: GCA_963535845.1. GTDB lineage: Bacteria > Bacteroidota > Bacteroidia > Bacteroidales > Bacteroidaceae > Alloprevotella. The sequence continues at coordinate 16,041 of CAUSYJ010000017.1, read as the reverse complement.
ATTGACGCGAAAATCTATGAGTTCCAACCCTAATTGTTCCAACTCTGCAGCTGTTCGTTCTTTCAATTCGTTCGATAAGTCCATCAAATGACTGTCTACTTCGCGGTAGGGATAAGCCTTTTCCGCTAAGAAAGAAGAGAGAGGGGCAACAATGCGCGACGACACTAACTCTTGTGCATCAGCAATACTATAATTGCTAACCGTACCCAACAACGTTGTAAACATACGCCCGGCATCGGCAATCTTTATAGAAAAATTACCACATGCCCCCAGCGTAACGGGCAATTTATAATCTGGTTCAATATATTTGACAGGAGAAGCCGTACCCCACAACACGTTTACCACCTCTGCCGTACGGAAGAAATAGAAACGCATCTTGTGTTCGCTCTCAGAGCGTTGCGCCAAATTGAGCAAAGACGTGATGAAGGGATGATTGGCGGTTTCCATCGAGTAGACATCAGGCTCGGTCAGTACGCCCGATACTTTACCATCGTACACTACCACACAGCCCTGACCTGGAGCCACAATCAACTTACTCGCATTCTTAATTTCGTCCGTTGTTGTCTCCATCAGATGGAAGAGCAGCTGTCCATCTTGCTCCTTCCATTCCACAACTGTTCGCAGTTGTCGCTTGAATAAATCTCTCAATCCCATATATAATTATCGTTTAATACAGCAACGTTCTCTTCATGAGTTATAAGATCCTGTTACTGTTTCATGTTGATGCAAAAGTAATGATTCACTCCGAAAATCACAAATTTCAACTTCATATCTATTCTTTTTACGAAAACAAACATTAGAGCCTCAACCGCTATTGCTACAAAAATGCAGAAGTAAAGAAGATTCGCAGATAGGGGGGAGAAAGCTCTAAACTTTTCTATCTGCTATATTTTCACTAATTTAGCCGACAAAATTTGAAACGATATGAAGAGAATCTTTATTTTGCTGCTGACGCTGTGCATCTCAGCTGTGATGCTGGCGGGCGTGCCGATGCCAAAACGCGAGTTTCGCGGAGCTTGGATACAGATGATAAATGGACAGTTTCAGAGTATGAATCGCGACCAGATGCAAGCTAATCTTACGCATCAGTTGGACGTGCTTCAACGCTGCCATGTCAATACCATTATTTTCCAAGTGCGAGGTGAAGCCGATGCGATGTATCAGAGCAGTCTCGAACCTTGGACGCGTTTTCTCTCGGGGCAACAAGGCGTAGCACCGCAACCGCTGTGGGATCCTTTGGCGTGGATGGTGAACGAGTGTCACCGTCGCGGTATGGAACTCCATGCGTGGATCAATCCTTATCGGGCTAAGACAAAAACGACGAAAGAACTTGCGGTGAATCATCCTTCGCGCATTCATCCAGAGCGGTTTATCAGCTACGACAATCAGTTGATTTTCAATCCAGGGCTGAAAGAGAATCGCGACTATATCTGCACGGTGGTGAAAGACATCGTGAGTCGCTACGACATTGACGGACTTCATATCGACGACTATTTTTACCCCTACCCCAACGGTACGCGCTTTGACGATGAGGCTACTTTCCGCCAATACGGCAATGGTTTTACGGATTTAGGCGATTGGCGTCGCTTCAACGTGAACCTGCTTATCGAACAGCTTTATAAGACGATTCACGACACTAAGCCGTGGGTGAAGTTTGGCGTTTCGCCTTTTGGTATCTACCACAACGCGAAGAACGGTGGTGTGCCAGGTTCGGACACCAATGGTTTGCAAAACTACGATGATCTCTATGCTGATGTGCTCTATTGGATTAACCGCGGTTGGGTAGATTATAACGTTCCACAAATCTATTGGGAGATTGGACACAAGGCGGCTGATTATGACACGCTCATCCGTTGGTGGAGCAAATATGCTTCGGCGCGTCCGCTCGTCATCGGACAGGATGTGGAGCGCACCGTGCGCGCTGCCGATCTTCAGAATCCTGCGCAAAATCAGATGCCTGCCAAGTTTCAGTTGCAGCGCACCTTGCCGGGAGTGAGCGGTTCTTGCTTGTGGTATAGTGCGGCAGTAGTGCGCAACGAGGGCAACTATGCTGAAGCACTGGAGCAATACTATCATCGCTACCCTGCTTTGCAACCGTTGATGCCGTGGATCGACAAAAAAGCGCCAAGGAAAGTGCGCCATCTGAGTGTTCGCAAAGCTCCCGATGGAAATTATCTCTTCTGGGAAGCACCCAAAGAGAAAAGCGAGATGGACAAGGTGCGCAACTATGTGGTATATCGGTTTGCACGCGGTGAGAAAGTGAATACAGAAGATGCTTCGCACATCTTGACCATCACGCCGCAAAACATTCTGAAGCTCCCCGTTGCTGATGGAAAAACCCGCTACACGTATGTAGTGACGGCTCTCAACCGCTTACAGAACGAGAGTAAGGGGAAAAAGAAGAAATATTAAGACTCAGACACAAAAGGCTACGATACCTCCCTCCTTTCTCCTCATAGGAAGGAGGGCATGGCGGCTTTACGAGTGAGATAAATACTAAATCGCAAAAACTAAAAACTTCTTTATCATGTTCTCTCTGAGAAATGAAGAAGAGGCGTTTTTCATTATGAAAGTTCTAAAATTTGGTGGATCCTCTGTGGGTACTCCCGAGAGCATCCTCAACGTAAAAAATATAGTAGAAGCAACGGCGCGCCCAGCAGTGATCGTTGTCAGTGCCTTGGGTGGCGTTACCGACCAACTCATTGCAGCGTCGCGCATGGCGGCAGCTGGCGATTCGGCCTATTCCGAAAGTGTCGACTCGCTGATGGAGCGCCACCACAAGATGGTAAACGCTGTTGTTGAACCGCGCCGCCGCCCGCAGTTGTTAGAGAATCTCGACCACCTGCTGACGGATCTCCGCAGCATCCTTCATGGTGTCTTCCTCATTCAGGATCTCACGCCGAAAACGGCCGATGCCATCGTGGCGTATGGAGAGCGCTTATCATCGCTCATCACGGCAGCTTTGTTGAATAATGCTTGTCATGTGGACAGCCTGGATGTGGTTTGCACCCGTGTACAAAACAGCAAAACGCTCGTAGATTTCGAACTGACCAATCGCCGGATTGTGGAGCAGTTCGGGAAGCATCCCGGACTCTTCGTTTGTGGCGGTTTCATTGCCAAGGATGCCGAAACGGGACGCATCACCAATCTCGGGCGCGGTGGCTCCGACTATACGGCGGCCATCATCGCGGCTGCTCTCAATGCTGAAGCCTTGGAGATTTGGACAGATGTTGATGGATTTATGACAGCCGATCCGCGCGTTATCCCTACTGCCTACACCATTCCGCAACTCTCCTATAACGAAGCAATGGAGTTGTGCAATTTCGGCGCAAAGGTGGTCTACCCTCCCACTATCTACCCCGTTTGCACAAAGAACATCCCCATCTATGTAAAAAACACCTTCCATCCCTCCCACGCTGGAAGTGTCATCAGCAGCGATATGTCGCTTACTGCCAATGGCGAATCCACATTCACAGCCCCCATTTGTGGTATCAGCTCTGTCAATCGCATGAGCGTTGTCACAGTGAGCGGCCCAACCATGGTGGGTGTCATCGGTGTAAACCGTCGCATCTTCGCCTGTCTGGCGCAGAATGGTATCAGTGTCTTCATGGTTGTTCAAACTTCTTCTGAAACAAGCACATCGCTCTGTATCACACCGGAAGACGAACAGAAGGCGTGCAAGGTTCTCGATTCTGAATTTGCCGTTGAGATTGAGGACGGAGCGATGAACAAGGCTCAACTCGAAGAAGGACTGGCCACTGTGGCCGTTGTGGGCGAGAACATGAAGCGCACACCGGGCATCGCTGGAAAACTCTTCAGTGTGTTGGGGCGCAATGGTATCTCTGTCAGTGCCATCGGGCAAGGCTCGTTTGAGATGAACATCTCGTTTGTCATTCAGCAGGAGATGCTGAGCAAGGCACTCAATGTGCTCCACAACAGTTTCTTCCTTTCCGAATATCAAGACGTCAACGTCTTTGTTTGTGGTACGGGAAATGTGGGCGGAAGCCTCCTCCAGCAGATTGCAGCCCAGCGCGAGCGTCTCATGAAAGAACGCCGCCTGCGCATCAACCTCGTTGGGGTCAGCGGTCGGAGTCATTCGGTGTATCATCCTGAGGGAATCGATGCTGCCCACTACGAGGAAGCTATGCAGAATGGCGAACCGGGCGGTATCAATCACATGGTGGAACGCATCGTTGAGATGAACAGTTTCAACTCTGTTTTTGTGGATTGCACGGCTTCTGAAAACGTGGCTCGGCAGTATGAAACCTTGCTCAGCCACAACGTGAGCATCGTGGCAGCCAACAAAGCTGCAGCCTCATCCGATTTCGATCGCTACAAACTGCTGAAAGACACGGCTCGAGAGCGCGGTGTGAAATATCTCTTTGAAACCAACGTTGGTGCGGGGCTTCCTATCATCAACACCATCAACGACCTCACGGGGTCGGGCGACAAAGTGTTGCGCATCGAAGCCGTGGTGAGCGGTACACTCAATTTCGTATTCAACGCGCTGAGTGCCGACATTCCTCTTTCAAAGGCGGTGCGCATGGCGCAGGAGCAGGGCTACAGCGAACCCGATCCACGCGTCGACCTCTCGGGAAAAGATGTTATTCGCAAACTGACAATCCTTGCGCGCGAAAGTGGCTACCGCGTCAACATGGAAGACATCGAAGCGCACCTCTTCATCCCCAATTCGCTCTTCGAAGGTTCGCTCGAGGAGTTTTGGGAAAAACTGCCGGGACTCGATGCCGAATTTGAAGCGCGTCGTCAGCGCCTGGAAGCCGAAGGCAAATGTCTGCGCTTCGTTGCCACTTGGGCCGATGGTAAAGGCGAGGTGGGTTTGCGTGAAATAGATCAAACTCATCCTTTCTACCATTTGGAGGGCTCTAACAATATCATCTCGCTCACCACAAGTCGCTACCACGACTATCCCATGCTCATCAAGGGCTACGGAGCTGGTGCGGAAGTAACTGCCGCAGGTGTCTTTGCCGACATCATGCGCTGCGCCAACTTTTAGCTGGAACTAAAAGAAAGTTGCATTTGAATCTACTCTTTCTCCCATCAGAGAAAGAGTTTTTTTTGTCACGTTGTCACAGTAAAAAAACAACTCTTAGTCGGAGAGTGCCTCCAAATACTCTCCGCTTTTCTTTTCTCTTTCTTCACTACAATAAGGGTGTCAGCTGACGCAATAAGGATGTCAGCCAACAGCCTTATTGTATTTCTAAACGCAATAAGGATATTTGCGATTGCAGTGCGTTTGCGCATGATTAGCGGTATATTCATTTACAGGATTTTCTATTCCTAAGAAATTTATGTAAGTTCGCAATATCAATTTGCATAAAATTCAAAGAACGGAAAAGATACACCAAATACAATCCTAAATAATATGCATACGCAGCTCAAACATCTGCTCTTTGCGGCGGGAATCGCTTGCTTTACGCTTACAGCGCAGGCACAGCCGAGAACGTCGCAAGCAAAGAAGACCATCCAGGCGGTAAATCCACTTATGAAACCAAGTACATTACCCTACAATGCGCCCGACTTTAGTAAGATCAAAGGTGACTACTACCTACCGGCCATCCAGGCAGCCATAGAAGCGCAAAGGCAGGAGATTAAAAAGATTACCGACAATAAGCAAAAACCCACTTTTGCCAATACCGTACTCGCTTACGAAAGGAGCGGGCAGATGCTGAATCGTGTGACCGGTATTTTCAACTGCGTGACAGAGGCCGATAAAACGCCTGACTTAGAGAAGGCCGAAGCGGCTGTCATTCCGATGATGACCAACTTTGAAAACGAAATCAAGTTTAACCAAAAGTTTTTCCAACGCATTAAATACGTCTACGACCACGAGTTGAACCAACTCAAGGGTGAAGATAAAAAACTTTTGGAAGAAGTGTATAAGAGTTTTACCCATGCTGGCGCACTGCTCCCCAAAGAGAAGATGGCGCGTATGCAGGAGATTAACAACCGCTTGGCAAAACTCCAACAAGACTTTGGGAATATGCTCCCGAAGGCCGCTAACGAGGCCACTGTTTGGGTTAACGATGTGAAAGAACTCAGCGGGTTGAGCGAAACGGACATAGCACAATGTAAGAAAGATGCCGAAGGGCGCGGCGGCAAAGCGCCTTACTGCATCGTCATTACCAACACCACGCAGCAACCCATTCTTGCCAGTCTTGAAAATAGAGCCTTGCGCGAGCGTGTTTACAATGCATCTATTCACCGCACAGATGGTACGGGAGCTTACAACGCTTTTCCCATTATCGTTGAAATAGCGCGCCTGCGAGCAGAGAAAGCCGAACTGATGGGTTTCAAAGATTATGCTTCTTATTCGCTGGAGAATACGATGGCTAAGAATACGACCAATGCGTATGCCTTCTTGCGCCAACTCATCGCAGCTTACCAGCCAAAGGCCGAGGCTGAAACAAAAGCCATCGAAGATTATGCAAGGCAGACGGAAGGTGCCAACTTCCTCCTGCAGCCCTACGATCGCTTTTTCTATTCCGCTAAAATGAAGAAAGCGCAATATAGTTTTAGTGACGATGACGTGAAACCTTATTTCAATTTGGACTCCGTTCTCGTCAATGGTGTCTTTTATGCTGCCCATCGCGTATACGGCTTAAACTTCCGCGAGCGCACGGATCTACCAACGTATCATAAAGATATGAAAGTCTTCGATGTGCTTGATGAGAACGGCAAGCAGTTGGCACTGTTCTATTGCGACTACTTCCGCCGACCAACGAAGCGCGGCGGCGCTTGGATGAGTGCTTTCTTAAAGCAGAGTAGCGACCGCAAACAGTTACCTCTCATCTATAATGTCTGCAATTATGCCAAAGCCCCCGAAGGTCAGCCTACACTCCTCACATGGGACGAGACGCAGACGATGTTCCATGAGTTTGGACACGCCCTTCACGGCATGCTTTCCAATTGCACATACAATACGCTGAGTGGAACTTCCGTTTCGCGCGACTTCGTTGAGATGCCTTCACAGTTCAACGAGTCGTTTGCCAGCATACCCGAAGTGTTCAACCATTATGCCCGCCATTATAAAACGGGCGAAGCGATGCCCGACGACTTGCGAGAGAAAATGCTCGGTTCGCTCAATTTCCAGCCGGCCTATGCCCTCGGAGAGAACTTAGCCGCTACCTGCGTAGATATGGCTTGGCATTGCCTCTCTTCAACGGAGATTCCTACGGCCGAAGAAGCACAGCAGTTTGAGACAAAGGCACTGAAAGAAATCGGTTTACTCAACACACAGATTCCGCCCCGTTATTCCACGTCTTATTTCAACCACGTTTGGGGCGGTGGTTATGCTGCTGGCTATTATAGTTATTTGTGGAGCGAAGTTTTGGCTGTGAATGTGGCCGACTATTTTGAGAAACATGGTGCACTGACGCGAGCTGTTGGCGATGCCTTCCGCACTAAGGTACTTAGTCGTGGTAATACGCGCGACTTGATGTTTATTTTCTCCGACTTTACCGGCCTTTCGGCACCCGACGCTAAGGGGTTGCTGAAAGCACGCGGCCTTTAAGCCAAAACTCCCCTTCAAGCTCTTCGCTCCACCGCTTTTTATTTAATGAGGCAGGTAGGAGCGAAGAGTTGCTCGTTTTAACGCCCCTGCCGATTGCCTCAAAGGGGACTTTCATTCCCTCCTGCTGATGAAAACTAACTCCTTTATATTCTCTTCTTCTTGTGTAGAAATGAAAAGACTACTGCTCATAAGCATCCTTGCACTGACTTCGTTGAGTGCCTCTGCTCAGATATGTGTCATAGATGGGCAACTCGTTCCCGACTCTCTCTTACATGTAAGCGTTGACGAGATGCGCTCCGACTCGGCCAAACAGATTATTTCCAAGCGCTTAGGTTGCCTTCCTCCCTTTGCCATTGATACCATACAAATACTGCCTAAAGAAAAGCAACAGGTCTTCTGCAAGCCGCCATCAGATATTATCATGATACGAACCAATACTTTAGCTCAACTACAATGGGTCGTAAACGGGAAGGTCGCAAAACCTAAGAAACTACTAACAATAATTGATTACAAACTATCGCCTACGTGCTTAGAAGCAGCCCTACCCAAAGGTGTAAAACCCCAAAAGATTATTTCTATACAAATATTGGTGCCCAAGAATTATACCATTAGGCCAGAGGCGAGACCAACCGTAATTGTAGAAACCAAAAAGTAGACCGAGTGAATGCTAAGGTGTGCGACTCATCGGAGGGAATAAGGAAAAGATGTGCATTTCTAACTATGTTCTCTCCCCTTTCAGAGTTTTTGTCTCTCCTCCGGCACATATCCTCTTTCAAGAAAGAGGGACAAAAGAATTAAACGTTTAGCTATGTGGTTTTGAAAAACCATTTTTTGTATCTTCGCCACAAATCTTCACACTTATGAAATCTAAATTTCTTCTCCCTTCTCTAAGTTTGTTGGCGATGGCTGCTGCGGCACAGCGCGCAGATCGCCCCAATGTGTTGCTCTTAGTGGCGGACGATTTGGGCTATGGCGATTTATCGTGCTATGGTGCAAAGCGCGTTTCTACACCTGTTGTTGATAGTTTGGCAAGTCGTGGAGTACGCTTCACGGATATGCACGCTTGCGCCAGTACGTCCACTCCTTCGCGCTATTCCCTCTTGACGGGTAAGTACCCTTTCCGCCGCGAAGGCACTGATGTGGCGCCTGGCGATGCGGGGCTTATTATCGATCCGCTGGAATACACCTTGGCAGATCTCTTTAAAGAAGCGGGGTATCGCACGGCTGCCATCGGAAAATGGCACTTAGGATTGGGATCTGAAACAGGAAAGCAGGATTGGAACGGTAAGCTCGATGTGACTCCTGCCGATATAGGTTTCGACTATCACTACCTGATGGCGGCCACGGCCGACCGCGTGCCGTGTGTGTTTATAGAACAAGGGCGCGTGGCCAACTATGATGCGTCAGCACCCATACAAGTGAGCTATCGGAAGAACTTCCCTGGTGAACCAATGGGGCGCACCCATCCCGAGATGCTCAAACTCCTGCCCAGCCATGGGCACGATATGTCCATCGTCAATGGCATCAGCCGAATAGGCTATATGAAAGGTGGCGGCAAAGCCCTGTGGCGCGATGAAGATATTGCAGACTCTATCGCTACCCACGCCATCAATTTTATCTCTCAAGAAACGAACAAGCCCTTCTTCATGTATCTCTGTACCAATGACGTACACGTTCCACGCTACCCTCATGAGCGTTTCCGCGGCAAGAGCCCGATGGGACTACGCGGCGAAGCCATTTTGCAGTTTGACGAAACCGTCCGACAAGTGGTGACGGCCTTGCGCGAGAAGGGATTGGACAAAAACACGCTCATCATCATCACGAGCGACAACGGTCCTGTGCTCGATGATGGTTATCGTGACGAGGCTTGGAAACTGGCGGGTAGTCACAATCCATCGGGCCCTTTCCGTGGAGGAAAATACAGTAGCTACGAGGGCGGCACTGCTGTTCCGTTCATTGTCTACTGGCCCAAACATGTCAAATCAGGTACAACGAGCAACGCACTCTCATCACATATCGACTTGGGAGCTTCGCTTGCGCAGCTAATTGGTGCAAAAGTTCCTCAAGGGGCTTTTCCCGACAGTCGACAACACCTGAGGCAGCTACTCGGCAAATCTCACCGCAATCGCAACTTCGTTGTTACGATGCCCAACAATCGCAGCGTTGACCTCCGCGTGGGACGTTGGAAGTATATCCCCGCCAGTCGTGGCTATGCTGAAGCTTGGCAAACCCACATTGAGACGGGCTATCAGCTCAAGCCGCAACTCTACGACCTACGCCGCAGTCCTTACGAGGGGCAAGAACTCTCCTCTCGCTATCCACGCTTGGCTCGCCGCTTGCAGAAAGTGCTGGACAAAATTGTGAAGCCATAAAACGCCTATACCTCATCTAAGATGTCCCTCAAAGGTATGAAAACGAAAATTCTCCTGCTCCTACTCTTGTGCGGAAATTATCTCTTCGCACAGCAGCAAGCCTTGCTCGACTCTGTACCCTTCCTCTTGCGTGACCATATGTATGTAAATGTGGAGGGCGAACATGGTTATGTCTTTGACACGGGTGCAGGTCGGAATTTAGTGTTTGATGAAGCCATTTCACATCCGAATCAGATCACAACAAAACCTCTTCGAGTAATAGGTGTGGCTGGGGTGCAGGATTTGAAGCAGTTGCAGCAACCGTTCGACTTTGTGCTGGGTAATAAAACATTGCATTTCCCCTCCGCCATACAGATGGATCTTCGCAGCATTTCAGGTTGTCATGCTAACGGTTTGCTGGGACTACGCGATTTGACGGAAAATAGGTTAATGATCAATTTCCAGCACAGTTTTTTGAAAGAACTACCGCTTGATGCGCCCATCCCTGAAGGCTATGTGAAGCTCCCCTTGAGAGTGGAAAACAATCTTCAAGTAAAGGTGTCGGGACAGATCGGAAAAAAGAACTTCAATGGTTGGTTCGTCATCGACACAGGCTCAGGAACAGCCATTAGCTTCACAGCGGCAGCCACTCGCAAATTGGGCTTAGAGAAATTGGATCTCCCTAAAACTATTTATGACGTAATCCAAATGGGGATAGGCGACTCTCTCTCTTGGGCAATCCAACTACCAACGGCATTTATCAAACTGGGCGACACCTCTGTTGAGCATCTCCTTGCAGCGTGTTCTCCAGATGGGAAAGGAAGCTTGGCAAAGACACGAGAGTGGGGAATTATAGGTTTGGACTTATTGAAGAATTTCAACCTTATTATAGATGTTCCTCATCACTGCCTATATGTGAAAGCCTTCAGGGAAGCCCCAATCAAGAAACCTACGTTTGGCGTTGGCGTGCGTAATCGTATCGATGTTTCCGATGCGTGGATTGCCGCATCCTTGGCGTGCAATGGTGTAGCCGCTCGTGCTGGTCTCTGTTTGGGCGATTCCATCATGGCCATCAATGGTAAGAATGTACGCGACTATCTTTGGGCTGACGAAGAAGCAGTATTTCTCTCCGACACACTCAACCTTACGGTTCGCCCATACTGTCCAACTCCTGCTTCATCACTCCCCGCATTGAAACAGATACGCCTCATTCGTCCAAAGCTTTGAACGCATAAAAATATCCTTATTGCGCCAGCTGACATCCTTATTCTGTCAGCTGGCTTCTTTATTGTATTCGCAAACGCAATAAGGATAGCGGAAAATGATGGAACACTTTTCTCTTCCCTGATACCCTTATTTGTGTTGATACGACTATTAGTTCTATCTTTCTTCCCAAAAAGCATACGGAAATTGGGGAAGTTAGTAGGATTTTCGTAATTTCGCCTAATAAACGTAAAATGCTCTATTTATGCCCGATAATACAGGAAAGGACTTGAAAATGTTTTATTCCATCTCCGAAGTTGCGGAGATGTTTGATGTGCAGCCCACACTGTTGCGCTATTGGGAGAAACATTTTCCGCAAATTGTTCCGAAACGACTGAATCGCAATGTCCGCCAATATACGCAAGATGAAATCAATAAGATTCGGGTGGTGTATAACCTGGTAAAGGTGCGCGGATTGAAACTCGATGCTGCTGCTAAGCTGATCAAGAAAAACCGCGGAGGAGAGGAGAAAAAAACTGAGGTGGTTACGCTCTTGCAGGACATTCGAGAGGAGTTGCTCACCATCAAAGACAAACTGAATCAACTGTAAGAGAGTTTTGAAAGCAAAAACAGTCTATGTCTGCTCCCATTGTGGGGCAGACTCTCCCAAATGGATCGGCAGGTGTCCGGCTTGTGGAGAATGGAACACCTATAAAGAAATGACCATTCGACCGACGAGTCCATCCTCGGCCGAATCGATTGCTGATACCGCGCTGGGGCGAGGACTGAAGCGAAACAAGCCTATCCCTCTGGTGGAGGTTTCGGGAAAGGAACTTCCACGTTTGGATATGCACGATGCCGAATTGAATCGTGTGTTGGGTGGTGGCCTTGTGCCGGGTTCTTTGGTGCTTTTGGGTGGCGAACCAGGTATCGGTAAGTCCACTCTTCTCTTACAAACCATTTTACACCTCCAAGAGCGTGTACTCTATATCAGCGGAGAGGAAAGCGAGCAGCAAATCAAGTTGCGCGCCGACCGCTTGGGCATATCTCCCGCCAACATTTTGCTGCTCTGCGAAACGAATATGGAGCAGATTTTCACGCACATCAAAAACGTGGAGCCACAGCTCATTGTGATCGATTCGATACAGACGATGACCACCGAGTCGCAGGAATCAGCAGCGGGGAGTGTGACGCAAATTCGCGAATGCGCCGCAGCTCTCCTCAAATATGCTAAAGAAAGCAGCGTCCCCGTGGTGCTGGTGGGTCACATCACGAAAGATGGCGCCATTGCCGGGCCAAAGGTGCTCGAACATATTGTAGACACCGTTCTTCAGTTTGAAGGCGACCGCCACTACCTCTACCGCATTCTTCGCAGTATCAAAAACCGCTTTGGGAGTACTTCCGAACTCGGTATCTACGAAATGCGTACAGAAGGATTGCGCCCCGTGGGTAATCCCTCCGAACTGCTCCTTACCCAAGCCAATGAAGGACTGAGCGGAGTGGCCATTTGTGCGGCTATCGAAGGCGTTCGCCCCTTCCTCATTGAGGTGCAAGCACTCGTCAGCACGGCTGCATACGGCACTCCACAGCGGAGCGCGACAGGTTTCGACCTCCGCCGACTCAATATGTTGTTGGCAGTTTTGGAAAAACGCGTAGGGTTCAAACTCGGACAAAAGGACGTGTTTCTCAACATTGCAGGAGGTATCCGCGTGACAGATCCCGCCATTGATTTGAGCGTCATTGCCAGTGTGCTCAGTAGCAATGTGGACACCGCCATCGAACGTAGCGTTGCTATGGCAGGAGAAGTGGGACTGAGCGGTGAGATCCGCCCGGTCACACGTATTCAGCAGCGCATTGCCGAAGCTTCTAAACTCGGATTCCAGCAGTTTTTATTGCCCGAACAGAGCATGAAAGGCCTCGACATAAAAGCACCTGGCATCGAACTTGTGCCTGTTCGCACTGTCACGGAAGCCCTCCGCGCACTGTTTGGATAAGGATTTGAGCACAGATCTCTCGTGAGTTGAAGCAACTGAGAAAACCATTGTTCACGGTGCTTTTTCTCTTGTAAAATAGAAACTAAGTATGCAAAAGCAAATACAACTACGCGTAACGCCCGATGTAGCTTTTCAGCCCAGCGTGTTGCGCGAATATGTGGCTCGCGAACTCGCTTGCGATGGGCGCACTATCAAGGCCGTTCACATTCGCAAGCGGAGCATCGATGCGCGCCAACGTTCCGTTTTCGTGAATCTTTTCCTCAATATATACATCAATGAAGAGCCGCCAGCTCTCGATTATGAGCAGGTGGCGTATAAAGATGTTTCTCACGCCGAGCGCGTCATTGTGGTGGGTGCAGGTCCTGGTGGACTCTTTGCCGCCTTGCGTCTCATCGAACTCGGCTTGCGCCCCGTGGTGCTCGAACGCGGAAAAGATGTTCGCGAGCGACGCAAAGATATTGCACTCATCTCGCGCGAGCACAAAGTAGATGCCGAGAGCAACTACTCCTTTGGAGAAGGTGGCGCGGGGGCATATTCCGATGGGAAACTCTATACGCGCAGCAAGAAAAGAGGCAACTCCGATAAGATTCTCCGCGTTTTCTGCCAGTTTGGAGCATCTACCGATATTCTCATTGATGCGCATCCGCACATCGGTACAGACAAGTTGCCGCGCGTGATAGAGAATATGCGCAATCAGATTATTGAATGCGGCGGCGAAGTCCACTTCCAAACGCGCGTGGACGCTTTCCTTTTCGAGGGCGACAAAGTGGTGGGCGTTCAGACAGCAACAGGCGAACACTTCCGCGGTCCGGTTATCTTAGCCACGGGGCATAGTGCGCGCGACGTGTATCGCTATCTCTACCAAGCGGGAGTGGAAGTGGAAGCCAAGGGACTTGCCGTGGGCGTTCGTTTGGAACACCCCTCTCAGCTCATTGATAGCATTCAGTATCACAATCGCAATGGGCGCGGGCGTTTTCTCCCCGCAGCCGAATATAGTTTTGTCACTCAAGCCAATGGGCGCGGCGTTTACAGTTTCTGCATGTGCCCCGGCGGCTTTGTAGTGCCGGCAGCCAGTGGGCCAGAACAAATTGTGGTGAACGGTATGAGTCCAAGCAACCGCAATGGAGCGTGGTCCAATTCGGGAATGGTAGTAGAAACTCGCCCTGAGGACATCGACGGCGAACTAGCTCCCTTCATGGCTGAAGCTATGCAAGACGAACATTTCGCTGCGACACATGCCGACTTCTCTAATCCAGAAAATCCGCTACGCCTTATGTACTTCCAAGAAGCACTGGAAAAGGCGTGTTGGCTGCAAGGGCAACGACGTCAAACGGCTCCAGCTCAGCGCATGGCCGATTTTGTGAACAACCGCCTTAGCTACGATCTCCCCAAATCGAGCTACGCTCCCGGCGTGGTTTCCTCACCACTCCATTTCTGGATGCCGAAGTTTATCAGCTCCCGCTTGCAGGAGGGCTTCCGCTATTTCGGTCAGCGCAGTCACGGCTTCCTCACCAACGAAGCCCTTGTCATCGCAGCCGAAACCCGCACGTCGAGCCCCGTCCGCATCCTTCGCAACCCCGAAAACCTGCAACACATCCGCATTGAGGGTCTCTTCCCCTGTGGCGAGGGAGCAGGCTATGCCGGAGGTATCGTATCAGCCGGTGTCGATGGAGAACGATGCGCTGAAGCTGCAGCAGCCTATTTGGGGAAATAAGCCCGATTGCAACAGAAGGAAGTAAAGAGTGAGTCTCTAAAATCCGCTGAAAGTTGTAATAAATCACATTAAAGACAAACTATTTATAACGGAAAGTACTACCTTTGCGTCACGAAAATAGAATAATTACTAATTTTATCTACTATAAAACCACATGAAACCAACATTATTCCTTTTGGCTGCTGGTATGGGCAGTCGTTATGGTGGTCTGAAACAATTAGATGGTCTTGGCCCTCACGGCGAGACGATCATGGACTATAGCATCTACGACGCTATCAAAGCAGGCTTCGGCAAGCTCGTGTTCGTTATCCGCAAGGACTTCGAAGAGGATTTCCGCAAGGTG
This sequence comes from uncultured Alloprevotella sp., assembly GCA_963535845.1. Classification (GTDB taxonomy): domain Bacteria; phylum Bacteroidota; class Bacteroidia; order Bacteroidales; family Bacteroidaceae; genus Alloprevotella. The sequence goes on along the minus strand of CAUSYJ010000017.1, from coordinate 905 downwards.
GTGCTTTCTAAGTATGAAGGCCACATCCCCTGCGAGGTTGTATTCCAAAGCCTCGATAAGTTGCCCGAGGGCTTCACTGTTCCCGAAGGCCGTACAAAACCCTGGGGTACAAACCACGCTGTCATGATGGGTAAGTCAGTGATCAAAGAACCGTTTGCTGTTATCAATTGCGACGACTTCTATGGTGCTGATGCTTTCCGCGTGATGGGTAAATTCCTCTCCGAACTACCCGAAAATTCTGAGAAGAAATACGCCATGGTGGGTTTCCGTGTTGGCAATACGCTCTCCGACTTGGGTACAGTTTCTCGCGGCGTTTGTGAGAACGACGACAATAACCACCTCACCAGCGTTGTAGAGCGCACAAAGATTCAACGCTTCGACGGCGTGGTGAAATATCTCGACGACAACGGCGAGTGGGTAGCTATCGAGGACAACACCCCGGTATCTATGAACTTCTGGGGCTTCACTCCCGAATACTTCCAGTATTCCGACGAGATGTTTAAGGAATTCCTTTCCGACCCGAAGAATCAGGAAAACTTGAAGAGCGAATTCTTCATTCCCTTAATGGTTGACAAACTCATCCACAAGGACGGAGCAACTTGCGAAGTTCTCGACACTACCAGCAAATGGTTCGGCGTGACTTACAAGGAAGACCGCCCCGAAGTGGTTGCTAAACTTGCCAAATTACACGAAGAAGGCGTTTATCCCGAAAAGATGTTCTAAAAAGAACTCCATAATAACAGTATTAGAGAGCATATCCCCCATCGCGCGGATATGCTCTCTTTTTGCCTTAAATTGAGCTTTAGCAAACATTTTCATAAAACTTTATATTATACAGATCTTGTGTGGTGAAAAAGAATTTTATGTAATCTTTTTTATTAAAAAAAAAGAAAAATCATATTGAT
>CAUSYJ010000016.1:0-17836 GCA_963535845.1 uncultured Alloprevotella sp. | reverse complement strand
CCGTCAAATGATAGGATATAGTTTTTTTTCTTCGAAAAAGCCTATATTTGCACGCCGTAAAATACGGGAAAAATAAATAACACATTAAAAACATACATAGATTATGTACTGGACGCTTGAATTGGCTTCAAAACTGGAGGATGCTCCATGGCCTGCAACAAAGGACGAATTGATCGACTATGCTATGCGCTCGGGCGCACCTATGGAGGTTGTCGAGAATCTCCAAGAATTGGAAGATGAAGGCGAGGTCTACGAAACCATCGAGGACGTATGGCCCGACTACCCTACGAAAGAGGACTTCCTCTTCAACGAGGACGAATATTAATGACCTATGAGCTGAGCATCTCAGCTTAAATCGTTGAACACAAAGCGGAACAGGAATTTCACAGCAAGATTCCTGCTTCGCTTTTTTAGGGCAAAAAAGTTTTTACAGAGCACGGCGTGCAACTTATAAGTTGCATATTTCATCCTAAATATCTATATTTGCACCAGGAAACATATGATAGATGAAATTTGTAAGAGCTATAGCAGGTTACAATCATCTTTGGGCTGTCAGAGATGAAGCAAAAGAAGCGGACGAGCTAACGATACTTTTCCGCAAGTGGAGCAATGCCAACTATTTGCTTGATTTCTTTCTTGCGCATATAAACGATCTACAAGGATTCTTCCATGTTGAGAAAATAAGTGATGCCATTAAAGACACGATGGAAGATGCAAGAGCCCTTGAACGCCTAATCTTAGACTTTCCATACACCGAACAGTTGGACGAACTTTTCCATCCATTAAGTCTGACAGATAACAGAATTCATGAATTGACACGTGAGAAAGCGCGCCATTGGGACAGAGAGCGACATGCAAGTTGGCTTCGGATATATGCCATAAGAATAGAACCGAATGTCTACATTATAACAGGTGGAACCATAAAACTCACTGCAAAAATGCAAGACAGAGAACATACCCAAATAGAATTAGACAAGCTCAATGCTTGCCGAAACTATTTGCAGCAGAAAGGAGTCTTTGATAAAGATAGTTTCATAGATTGTTACGAGGAGGATTGATTATGAAAGAGAAAACATTAAAATTTCTTGAGAAAAATCTTAGTAGCGAACCTTCCACTTTTGCAAAGGAAGCAAAGTGGAGGCAAGAGAATGAAGTGTGGCTTAAATGGTCGCAAGGCATCGCCATGAAGATTATTGATTATATGCAGGAACACAAACTCTCACGTGCAGACATCGCATCACGCCTTGGTTGTTCTCCGCAGTATGTCAGCAAGATATTGTCTGGTCATACAAACTTCTCATTCAAGAGTATAGCGGAGATAGAGAAGAGTCTCAATATCCGCATTATGGAAACTTCATTCGCATGACAGAGCTGTTTGCATGAACCGCTTGTTCATTTATGGTATTTCACCACGAAATAAAAATGAGCGAAAAAGCTGATACAACGACATTATTACCTAAGACTTGTATGCCTTGTTCCTCTTCAACGAGGACGAATATTAAAAGGACTGGCGCAGTTGTGCCTCCTGCCGAATCGCAAGGCAATGGCGGAAACTTACCGTCGTTGCCTTGCTTTTTTCAAAAAACCTCTATCGGACAGTGGCAGAAGCTTCTTGAGCTTCGTTCTCTGCACCACTCGCTCCTCCCCGCACCAAAGCAACAAAACGGTACATATACAATAAATACCGTTTTTTTACGTTCTGATAATAAAATATGACGTCAACGACTCACATACGTTTCCTGCTCGCCACATTGCTCTTGCTGTGTGGCACTTCAGTTTATGCCCAGCAGGAACCAGCCTTCAGCCACTATTGGGACATGGAGTCGCAGTTCAATCCCGCTGCGGCAGGCCGCTCGGACCAGCTCTCTATCAACGCGGCTTATATGACCCACCCTATGGGCTACGAAGATGCAGGCGGTACGATGTATGCAGGAGCTGACATGGCTTTTCAGATAGGGAGAACGCGCCACGGTGTAGGTGCAACATTCCAGAACGATGAAATCGGTTTGTTCAGCCACAAGCGTTTCGCACTCCAATATAGCTATCACTTCGGCCTCTTTGGTGGCGTGATGAGCCTCGGCGCAGAAGCTGATATGCTCGCAGAGAGTTTCAAAGGAAGTAAGGCGGACCTGGCCGATGGTGCTGGCTCCGACCCGGCAATCCCCACATCTGACGTGACAGGTTCGAAACTCGACGCCTCAGCAGGTCTCTTCTTCCACCGCAAACAATGGTATGCTGGAATAGGTGTGCAACACCTCACCGCTCCTACCGTTCTCTTGGGGGAACGCAACCAGATTATCTACAAACCGCTCTATAATTTCACGGCTGGATACAATATAAAAACGCGCAGTCCGTTACTAACTATAGTGCCTTCGGTAATGATGCGCTACGATGGAACGGATTTTCGTGCTGATTTCACGGGTCGCCTCGTCTACACACATGAGAAAAAACGCCTCTACGCGGGTGCCACCTATGCTCCGCAGCACAGCGCCACGCTCTTCATTGGCGGAACATTCCACGGCATTGACATCAGCTACGCCTACGAAGCTAACACCTCAGGAATAGGACTTGGCGCAGGCAATCACGGACTACTCATCAGCTACCGTATGCCGCTCAATTTACAGAAGCGCGGCAAAAACCTACACAGAAGTGTTCGCTATTTGTAGACTACTTTAAGAATATAGAAAACAAACATGATACAAAAACTTTTTACAATACTCGCTTCCGCCTGCGTTGCCATGACGCTGGTTTCCTGTTTCGGCAGCAACAGAGCCATGAATAGCGGCGGAGAAGTAACAAGTTCACGCGGCACAACCGTGAGTGAGCCCACTCCCTACGGCATGGTAGAGATTAAGCGCGGTCACCTGCGTACGGGTATCGAAAAAAACGACACGCTCTGGGGCAAAGAGATTCCAGCGCGCGACATCTCTGTTGACGGCTTCTGGATGGACCAAACGGAAGTGACCAACTCCATGTACCGCCAGTTTGTGACATGGGTGCGCGATTCTATCTTCCGCGAACGCCTCGCCGACCCTTCTTTCGGTGGCGACGACTCTTATAAAATCACGGAGGACAAGAAGGGCGATCCCGTGAAGCCCCATCTCAACTGGGCAAAAGCTCTACCCAAAAAGATGGACGAAGACCAGCAGCGAGCTTACGAGAGCCTTTATCTCACCAACCCCATTGATGGGACGAAGATGATTGACTTCCGACAGCTCAACTACCGCTATGAAATCTACGACTACGAAAAGGCAGCGCTCCGCAAATACCGCCTCAACCCCGAAGAACGCGATCTGAATACCGACCACACTATCGACCCAGACGAGGTAGTAATGATCAGCAAGGACACGGCCTATGTGGACGAGAACGGGAAAATTGTGCGCGAAACCATCGAGCGCCCGTTGAGTGGCCCGTGGGACTTCCTCAACACTTATATAGTGAACGTATATCCCGACACAACTTGCTGGGTAAACGACTTTACGAACGCCAACAATGAGATTTACATGAAGAACTATTGGTCCTCACCAGCCTACAACGACTACCCTGTTGTTGGTGTGACGTGGGAACAAGCCAATGCGTTCTGTGCTTGGCGCACGCAGTATCTCCTCAAAGGTCTCGGCCCTCAGGCACGCTATATTCAGCGCTATCGTCTGCCGACGGAAATCGAATGGGAATACGCTGCACGCGGTAAGGAACAGAATCCTTTCCCTTGGACGCCAGCCGAAGACGATAACAATACAAAAACAAACAAGAAAGGTTGCTACTACGCCAACTTTAAGCCTGATGAGGGCGACTATACCGATGATGGTAATCTCGTGACAAGTCAGGTGGGCACTTATGGCGCCAACTCCAACGGCTTGTTCGACATGGCGGGCAATGTGGCCGAATGGACAAACACAACCTACACCAGTGCGGGCGTAAAAGCCATGGCCGACATCAACCCTGAGCTGTCTTACAATGCCGCAAAGGAAGACCCCTACGCCCTTAAGCGCAAGAGCGTTCGTGGCGGTTCGTGGAAAGACCCCTTGAGCCTGATTCGCTCCGCATGGCGCACCTACGAATATCAGAACCACCCGCGCTCCTTCATAGGCTTCCGCTGCGTTCGCAGTTTGGCAGGCACTCGCACGGGTAAACTTCCCCGAGTTGGAAAGAAAAACTAAAGTGGTGCTCCCCTACCATCTACCTACACATACGATAATTTAGCACAGCAAAACAATGTCTAAAATAAATTTCATCATCCGCCTGCAACACTGGATGGACAGTGTTCCCGGTCAGACATTCCTCAACTACGCATATAGCTGGGGAGCAGCCATCGTTATCCTTGGTGCGCTCTTCAAACTGACCCACCTTCCGGGCGGCAACATGATGTTGTTCGTCGGTATGGGCACAGAGGTCGTTGTGTTCTTCTTGAGCGCTTTCGACCGTCCTTTCGACAAACAAGAGATTGGCAAAGAACTCCCCAAGAACTACCTCACCGATGAAGAGATTGAAGCACGGATGAATGGGGACGAAGAGGAGGAAGAGGCTCCCGAAACCTCCACTTCAACAGAAACCATTACTCCGGCAACAGTGCAACCAGCAACCGCCTATCAGCCTGCAGCAGCTTTTGCTCAACCCGCAAGTGCTCCAGTTCAGCAAGTAGCTGTGGCCACTCAGTCGCAAGCTGGCAATGCTCCCGCCGAAGGCATTAGCATTCCGCACGATGCAGATGCAGAACAGTTGGCAAGCATCATCCGTTTGGCCAATGATGAATTGCTCCACCGCGCGCGAGCTGTGCTCTCTCCCGAAATGGAGGAAGCTACCAAAGTGTATATCGACAAACTCCACACGCTCAACGAAACATTGGCGAAAGTGGACGAACAGAATCTCAAACTCACCCGCGACAGCGAAGAGATGGAGAACCTCAACCGCACCCTTACAGGCATCAACAAGGTTTATGAGCTACACCTCAAGAGCATCTCTCTGCAAGTGGGCACGATTGACGACATCAACAATCAAACCAAAATCTTGGCGGAGCAAATCCAACGCCTCAACCAAGTGTATGGTCGCATGATTGACGCCCTCACCGTCAACGTTGTGCGCAACGGAGGCAGTGTAGACCAAGCCCCGCAGCAATAATCTGCATGAGGGCATTCCCTCATTGGCACATTAGCACATTCTCACTCTGCATTAGCACATTCTAAAAAGCAGCCCTCGCTGCTCCGCATTAGCACATTCTAAAAAGCAGCCCTCGCTGCTCCGCATTAGCACATTCCTTATTAGCACATTAGCACATTAAAAAAGCGGTATTAGCCGCTCCGCATTAGCACATTATTATAATGTCCAGCACTATCAAAAAAAGACCGGTTTCCCCACGTCAGAAGATGATCAACCTGATGTATGTCCTCCTCTTGGCCATGCTCGCATTGAACGTCTCCTCCGACGTGCTCAAAGGTTTCCGCCTCGTAGGCGACAGCCTGCAGCGCACCACAACCAACGCCGACAAGGAAAACCGCGACATATACGACGACTTCGCCGCTCAGATGAAGCTCAACCCCGAGAAGATTAAGCCTTGGTACGACAAAGCACTCAGCGTGCGCCAGATGTCGGATGGGCTCTACAACTTCGCCGAAAAAATGAAATGGGCCATCGCCCGAGAAGCTGACGGAGCAGAGGGGAATCCCGACGCGCTCAAGAATCAAGAGGACTTAGAAGCCGCCAGCCGCGTTATGCTTGCTCCCGTCAATGGGAAAGGTAAGCAACTTTTCGAGGGCATCAATGCCTACCGCGACTTCATCCTACAATTCATCACCGATCAGCGCCAACGCGCCATCATCTCCTCCGACCTCAGCACCGCGGTACCCAAAAACGACAACACGCTATTGGGCAAAAACTGGCAGCAGTATATGTTCGAGGATATGCCCGCTATAGCCGCCATCACGATGCTCTCAAAGCTCCAGAGCGATATTCGAAAGGCCGAGAATCAAGTGCTCCACACGCTCCGCGCCAATATCGACCTCAAAGACATTCGTGTAAACGAACTCAACGCTTATGTAGCAGCAGAGCGCACCACGCTCATGCCTGGTGAAGTCTTCAACAGCAAAATTTTCATGGCTGCTGTCGATACGACACAACGCCCGCAGATTTTCGTCAACGGCCGACAGATAAGTTCCTCTGGCTCTTATAGTTTCACCGCTGGAGCACCCGGCGAGTATAGCTTCTCCGGCTACGTCCTCATGCCCAATGCCGCGGGCGACATCATACGCCGCAATTTCACCCAGAAGTACAACGTCATTGCGCCCCCCTCCGGAGCTACCGTAGCGGCCGACTTGATGAACGTGCTTTACGCCGGATTCAACAACCCCGTTAGCGTAAGTGCCAGCGGCATTAGTAGCGACAAGGTCCACTTGAGCATGAAGGGCGGCAGCCTCACGGCACAAGGCAAGGGCAAGTACATCGCACGCCCCGCCGCTGTGGGACAGGACGTCACCTTCACTGTGACGGGCGAGGTCAACGGCAAGCAAACCACCATGGGTTCTTACACCTTCAAAGTGCGCCGCCTACCCGACCCCACCGCCTATCTCGCCTTGGGCGACACCCGCTTCAAAGGCGGTCGCCTTACGAAAGGCGCCATCCTCAACGCTGGAGGCCTCAATGCAGCTATCGACGATGGTCTGCTCGATATCGAATTCCGCGTTCAGAGCTTCGAATGCGTCTTCGCAGGCCGCATGGGCGAACTTCGCGTAGAACGCTCCGCAGGCTCACGCTTCTCCGAGAATCAGCGTGAACTCATGCGCCAGTTGCGCAACGGCAGTCGATTCTACATTCGCGGCGTGGTTGCTACCGGCCCCGATGGCACCACGCGCACACTTCCGCAAGCACTGGAAGTCATCATCAACTAACTCTCCGAAAACATAAGTATATGAAACGAATCATATTGTTCATCGCCGTCCTGATGGGACTCACTACCTCCGCTCAGCCTCCCAAGCGTCAAGCTGAAGCAGCCGCCCAGCAGCAACAGCGCACCCAGAACGCTCCGCGCGGCGTGTCCTATCGCGACTTCCCCGTGGCTGCTGAAATGCCCACCGACGTTAGTTGGCGCCGCGACCTCTATCGCCGCCTCAACCTCAAGCAGGACAGAAACGCTTCGCTCTACTATCCCATCACGCCGCAGGAAGGACGCGTCAATCTCTTCACGTATCTGATGAAGCTCATCTTGCGCCAGCAAGTGACGGCTTATGCTTACAACGTAGCAACGGGAAATGAGGATTTCAGCCGCTCCAACGCCATCTCGGCAAAGAAAATTATGGACGATCACTCCATATACTATACCGTGACGGATGGACGGATGCGCGTGGACGATGCCGATCTCTCGCTAACCGATGTGACGCGCTACTACATCAAGGAGAGCGTCTACTACGACCAACACACCGCCACTTTCCACACGCAAGTGACGGCGCTCTGCCCCGTCCTCGTGCGTGGCGATGCCGACTTCGGCGGCGAGGAAACGGAATATCCACTTTTCTGGGTGAAATACAGCGATGCAGCTCCTTATTTGGGCAAACTGATGCTCATGGAGAGTTCGCTGAACAATGCCTCCACCATTTCCGCCGACGACTATTTCACAATGAACCGCTATGCGGGCGACATCTATAAGGTGGTAAATCTCCAAGACCGACTTTTGGCCGAAACAGCCCGCACGGATACCGCCCTGAAAGCTGCTCAAAACAAAATCGAGCAAGAACTCACGGCTTTCCACAACCATGTATGGGCGGGCGACAGCGTGAAGCAAGACACAACCCAAACCGACTCCCTCGCCACCGAAGCCACAAAGCCAACATCTGGCCGCCGCGGACTGCTCTCTCGCAGCTCTTCTGGCACCAGCCGCCGCAGCTCCAACGTGAGCCGCCGCACTCCACGCCGCACAGCAGGTCCGTCCACTGGCAACGCCACCTTCTCCGTCCGCCGCGAGCGCCACTAAAATAGTAGCAAACAAGGAGACTCCGCGTCTCTTAACAATATACCTCCCGATAGCCCACGCCATCGGGAGGTTTTTATTTGTGAAAGGCTTCATACCCTGCACACGAGAAGAGACTCACGCTGCAGAGCAAAGACGAAAGCTCGCGGAGAAGAGGATAGAGGAAACCGCCTCTGGCGGTGTCGCACTGAAAGCGTGGAGGGGTAACTCAGACGTGCAGAAGTGAGCTGCTATGCGACGCCGCCGGCGTCGGAGGTTTGTGCTGTCGTCTGTCCACGGGTTCGCCCTTCGGGCATCACCCGCGGTTAAGCATGGGGTGTCCCCGCCGGGGACAGTGGGTGAGTACGCTGTATCGCTGGGGAGAGTGAATGCTATAAGCGGGCGAGAGGATAGAATAAGGGCGCGAGCGAAGAGGCCTAAGAGATTCTCAAACGCAATAAGGGCGTGAGCGGACAGAATAAGGGTGCGAGTGGATAGTCTTATTCTATTCTCAAATGCAATAAGGGCATTGGCGAACGCGATAAGGATGTGAGCGGATAGGATTATTGTATTCTCAAACGCGATAAGGATGCGAGTGGATAGGCTTATTGCATTCTCAAACGCGATAAGGATGTGAGCGGAGAATCTTATGGAATGAAGCTTCAGAAGCTATTTGGGAAAACTCTGGAAAGAGAAAGAAAGGGGGAGATGAGCTAGGTGTAACCGCTGTTCTGATCTATAAGAAAAGCAGTTCTGCCCGAAGGATGGGCAGAACTGCTTGATGCTGGTTGGTCAAAAAGGCGTGTGGCCGGTTTTACTTTGAGCTGAGTTTTGGGCCAAAACTGAGGTCGCCTGCATCGCCGAGACCGGGGACGATATAGGCGTCGTCGTTGAGGTAGGGGTCGATGGCGGCCGTCCAGAGAGTGACATCGTCGGAGGGGAAGCACTTTTGGAGGTGTGCAATGCCCTCTTCGGCAGCAATGACTACACAGATGTGGAGCTTCTTAGGCGTACCGTTGTTGAGGAATGCCTTGTAGGCGAGTTCGAGACTTCCGCCCGTTGCCAACATGGGGTCGACCATGAGGAAAGTAGAGCCATCGAGCTGTGGTGCAGCGAGGTATTCGAGATGAATCTTGAGATTCTCCTTTTTTCCCTCTTCGCGATAGGCAGCAACGAAAGCGGAGTCGGCTTGGTCGAAGACATCGATGAAGCCCTCGTGGAAGGCTAAGCCTGCGCGGAGCACAGTGCCGACAACAATGTGGTCGTCATAGGTTTCCACCTCTTTCACGCCGAGCGGCGTTTGGATAGTCTTTGGAGAAAAGTTCAGTGTTCTACTCACTTCATAAGCCATAGCGTGGCCTATGCGTTCCAAATTATTACGGAAAAGAGTGCGATTGCCCTGCACGGTGACGTCGCGCAACTGGGCCATGTAGCAATTTATCACGGAGCTTGTTGCTCCCAGATTGATAACCTTCATGCGGTGTTAGAAATTTTTCAAATTGGGCAAAAGTACTTATTTCTGCTTAAAAGACAAAAAAAACGGAAATTTTATATAGAAATGTTGGAAAAAGGGCTGATGATGGGAAAGAAAGGAAGGGTTGACGAGGATTGCAACATAAGCCTATCAAAGTTGGGGAGGAGAAAGGCTTTATGGGTAAATGTTGTTAAATGGAAAGGCTGTGAGTTCATTAAACACATTAAAACTTTTGTTTGATTGAAAAAATAAGTATTTTTGCGCTGTGAAGAACTAAGATTTAGTTCGAGCACACCATTATTGAAAGAGAAAATTCATAAATTTAAATTCATATATTGTAATATGGCAACATTAGATTTGACCAAGTACGGTATTACCGGTACAACGGAAATCGTCCACAATCCTTCTTACGAACAGTTGTTTGAAGAGGAAACGAAAGAAGGCCTCCAGGGCTTCGAAGTAGGTCATCAGACAGAACTTGGTGCTGTAAACGTAATGACTGGCGTTTACACAGGCCGTTCTCCTAAGGATAAGTTCATCGTTGACGACGAGACTTCACACGACACATTGTGGTGGAACACTCCTGAGTACCCCAACGACAACCACAAAGCAAGCAAGGAAACTTGGAACGTTGTTAAGGAGCTCGCTAAGAAGGAGCTTTCTAACAAGCGTCTCTTCGTTGTTGATGGTTTCTGCGGTGCTAACGCAGCAACTCGCCTCGCTGTTCGCTTCATCGTTGAGGTGGCTTGGCAGGCACACTTCGTGACAAATATGTTCATCCGTCCGACAGCAGAGGAACTCGAAAGCTTCGAACCGGACTTCATCGTATACAACGCTTCCAAGGCAAAGGTTGAAAACTACAAGGAGCTCGGTCTGAACTCTGAAACAGCTGTTGTCTTCAACGTAACAACAAAGGAACAGGTTATCCTGAACACTTGGTACGGTGGTGAGATGAAGAAGGGTATGTTCTCTATGATGAACTACTTCAACCCGCTCCGTGGTATCGCTTCTATGCACTGCTCTGCTAATACGAGCATGGACGAGAAGGAAACGGCTATCTTCTTCGGTCTCTCTGGTACGGGTAAGACTACGCTCTCTACCGATCCGAAGCGTAAGCTCATCGGTGATGACGAGCACGGTTGGGACGACGAGGGCGTGTTCAACTACGAAGGTGGTTGCTACGCTAAGGTTATCAACCTCGACAAGGAAAGCGAACCAGATATCTACGGTGCTATCAAACGCAACGCTCTCCTCGAGAACGTAACAGTGGATGCTAACGGCAAGATTGATTTTGCTGATAAGACAACTACTGAGAACACTCGTGTAAGCTATCCTATCTACCACATCAACAACATCGTTAAGCCTATCAGCAAGGGTCCTCACGCAAAGCAGGTTATCTTCCTCTCTGCTGACGCCTTCGGTGTGCTTCCTCCCGTTTCTATCCTGAACAACGAGCAGGCTCAGTACTACTTCCTCTCTGGCTTCACAGCTAAGTTGGCAGGTACTGAACGCGGTATCACTGAACCAACTCCTACATTCTCTGCTTGCTTCGGCCAGGCGTTCCTTGAACTCCACCCCACGAAGTATGCTGAAGAGCTCGTTAAGAAGATGGAGCGCGTAGGTGCTAAGGCTTACCTCGTTAACACTGGTTGGAATGGTACTGGCAAGCGTATCTCTATCCGCGACACTCGTGGTATCATCGACGCTATCCTGAACCACTCTATCGAGACTGCTCCAACGAAGACTATTCCTTACTTCAACTTCGTTGTTCCAACAGAGCTCGCAGGTGTTGATTCTCACATCCTCGATCCTCGCGACACTTACGCTGACGCAGCTCAGTGGGAAGAGAAGGCTAAAGACCTTGCTGCTCGCTTCATCAAGAACTTCAAGAAGTTCGAAGGTAATGAGGCAGGTAAGGCTCTCGTAGCTGCTGGTCCTCAGCTCTAATAGGTTTTCTGACCACACAACAACTAAATATTGATGGCGGCTTGTTTCTTCCTTCGAGAAACAGGCCGCCTTGTTGTTTTTTTTACTTTTTTCTCGTACTATACGAGGCTTTGGGCCAAATAAACAAGCACAGAAGCGGCAGGGCACGGAAAAATACTTAACTTTGCCAGCATAGACAATCACAAAAAGCAGATCTCGCTATGAGACAAATCATCAAACATTTTACCGATGACGACCTCTATAAACTCACGATGTGTTGCGCCGTCATCGACAACTTCCCTCGCGCTCAGGTGAAGTACTCCTTTGTTGACCGCAACGACACCGTTTATCCAGCAGGTTTTGCCGATTTGCTCCTCGAGCAGGTGGCGATGCTCGAGAACGTTGTTTTCACCGATGAGGAGGAAACCTTTATGCGCCGCCGCTGTAGCTACATCCCCGATTGGTTTTTCAAATATTTACGCGGCTTCCGCTATCGCCGCGAATGGGTGAAGGCGTGGCAAGACGAAAAGGGACACCTCCACGTGGATTTTGAGGGCGACTGGTCCGACACAATCCTCCTCGAGGTGAAGATACTTGCTATCATCTCCGAACTCTACTATATAGTGACAGGTGAAGACAGTCGCTTCGATTATCAAGACTACTACCAACGCAGTTATGCCAAAGCCGAACGCCTACTGGGAGCTGGCTGCGTTTATAGCGATTTTGGCACACGCCGCCGCGCCTCCCTCCAAGCTCAGGACGTGGCTGTGGAGGCGATGAAAGACTGCTATGCATCCAAAGAATGGGAAGGTCGATTTGTCGGGACGAGCAATGTGTATCTGGCGATGAAGCACGACTTAGTGCCCGTGGGAACAATGGCGCATGAGTTTATTTGCGCTATCGGCGGCATGTACGGCCCCCAAATGGCCAACCACATGGCAATGGAAGCATGGCGCAACACCTTCCGCGGCGCACTGGGGACGTACCTCTACGACTCTTTCGGCTGGAATATCTTCAGCCTTAACTTCTCCGAGGATTTCGCCAACCTCTTCAAGGGTTTACGCATCGACAGTGGCGACAACCGCGAACAGCTCCAGCTGATTGTCAATAAATACAAGAGTCTCAACATCGACCCACGCAGCAAGCAGGTAATCTTTAGCAATGCGCTCGATACCGATCGCGCTATCGAAATCCAGCAATACGCAAAAGAACTCTGCATCCCGAGCTTTGGCATCGGTACGCATTTCACCAACGACTTTGAGGGCGTCGACTACCTGAACATCGTTATCAAACTGGTGGCGGTGAAAATCACCGAGTCGTGGCCGTTCTACAACGACACGTGCAAGATTTCGGAAGACAACGGAAAGCACACTGGAAAGCCCGAAGTGGTCAAACGATTCATGGAGATGCTTCACATCAACTAAACATTCTTTCCAGCCAACGGAAAGAGCTCCACAACCAGCCGGCAGCTATAGGGAAATATCCCCTTCGAGCTGCCGGCTGTCGCTTTTGCATTCTCGCGCATTCTTATTACATTTGCACCACAATAATCGATTATATTTTAATATGCAACAAGAACTTTTCAGTAGGTTGCCCTACAAGGTAGCCGATTTGTCTCAGGCCGAGTTCGGTCGCAAAGAAATTGCCATCGCGGAGCATGAGATGCCCGGACTGATGGCGTTGCGCGAGAAATACGGAGCTGAGAAACCGCTTCGGGGCGCACGCATCATGGGGTCACTCCACATGACCATCCAAACGGCGGTGCTCATCGAGACGCTCCTCGAACTGGGAGCTGAAGTGCGTTGGTGCTCTTGCAATATCTATTCTACGCAGGATCATGCTGGAGCAGCCATTGCACAAGACGGCGTGGGCGTTTTTGCGTGGAAAGGCGAAACACTGGCCGACTACTGGTGGTGTACACTACAAGCCTTAAATTTCGACGACGGACATACACCGTGCCTGATTGTGGACGATGGTGGCGACGCTACACTCATGATTCACCTCGGTGTACAAGCTGAAAAGGATATCACCGTGCTCGACACGCCTAGCGAGAGCGAGGACGAAGCCGAACTCAAGCTTATCATTCGCCGCGTTCTCGAAGAGCGCCCACAGTTCTTTAGCAACATCGCCAAAAACATGAAGGGCGTGAGCGAGGAAACAACAACGGGCGTACATCGCCTCTACCAGATGATGGAGCGTGGCGAACTCCTCTTCCCTGCTTTCAATGTCAACGATAGCGTCACGAAGTCGAAGTTCGACAACCTCTACGGTTGCCGCGAGAGTTTGGCTGACGGCATCAAGCGCGCCACGGATGTGATGATAGCCGGAAAAACCGTTGTTGTGGCGGGCTACGGCGAAGTGGGCAAAGGCTGTGCACAAAGCATGCGCTCCTATGGTGCTCACGTCATTGTCACTGAGATCGACCCCATCTGCGCCCTGCAAGCCGCCATGGAAGGTTATGAAGTCATGACGATGGAAGAGGCCGCTCCGAAGGGAAACATCTTTGTCACCACTACGGGCAATATCGACGTCATCTGCGTTGAACACATAGAGCAGATGCCCGATCAAGCCATTGTTTGCAACATCGGCCATTTCGATTCGGAGATTCAAGTGGCAGGGTTGAAAAAGTTTCCCGGTATCAAGGTCACAAATATCAAACCGCAAGTGGACTCTTACCTCTTCCCCGATGGGCACCGCATCACGCTGCTTGCCGATGGCCGTTTGGTCAATTTAGGGTGTGCAACGGGGCATCCCTCCTTTGTGATGTCTAACTCTTTCACCAACCAAACACTGGCGCAGATAGAACTCTATAAGAACCACTACGAAGTGGGCGTCTATCGCCTGCCGAAACAGCTCGATGAGGAAGTGGCACGCCTCCATCTCAAACGCATCGGCGTCCATCTCACACGCCTCACCAAAGCTCAAGCCGACTACATCGGAGTGAGTGTTGATGGTCCTTACAAGGCTGAACATTATCGTTACTAATATCCTTACACGAATGAATACTCTCAAAAAATATCTCCCCGACGCTGCCGCCGTCGTTTTGTTCCTACTCATCTCGTTGGCGTATTTCTTCACGCCGCTGAGCGAGGGACTCGTCCTTGGCGGCCACGACGCACAGGCCTCCATTGGGCAAGGACGCGAGAATATGGAATACACGCAGCGAACGGGCGAAACCACACGCTGGGTCAACAACGTATTCAGCGGTATGCCTACTTACCAGATCGCACCGTCTTACAAGTCGTCGTCCTTCTTGGGCTTCTTCCAAAAGATTTACGCCGTAGGGACGAGCGGCCCACTCTGCTATCTGTTCCTCTTCCTCTTAGGTTTCTACATCCTGCTGCGGGCGTTCAACTTCAAGCCCCATCTTGCAGCACTGGGCGCAATACTCTGGGCTTTCAGTAGCTACTTCCTTATCATCATGGCAGCAGGCCACATCTGGAAAGTGATGACGCTAACGTTCATCCCGCCCACCATTGCTGGCCTCGTGCTGTGTTATCGTGGTCGCTATCTTTGGGGCGGTGTCGTCACAGCACTTTTCACCGCCTTCCAGATTCAGGCTAACCACGTGCAGATGTCCTACTACTTCGTATTCCTTATGCTCTTCATCGTCGTGGCTTACGGCATCGACGCGCTGCGCAAAAAAGAAGCGAAAAAATGGCTCAAAGCTACGGGTGTAATCCTACTTGCAGGATTCCTCGGCATAGCAGCCAACTTGCCCAATCTCTACCACACTTGGCAGTATTCTAAGGCATCTATCCGCGGTGCGGCCGAACTCAGCCCGTTGCCACAAGAGAAATCACAGAGCACCAATGGTGGTCTCGATCGCGACTACATCACGCAGTGGAGCTATGGCGTTGACGAAACGCTCACACTGCTCATCCCCGACTTCAAAGGTGGCGGTTCTTCCTCTATACTTGATCGCCCTGATGCTACCGACCTCGAAGGCTACGATCAGTTCTATCAATGCGCAGGAGCCACACAGCAAGCTCTCCAGCAGAGCAATCAGCAAGCTACGCCTCCAGGACTTATCCAATACTGGGGTGAACAACCCATGACGGTTGGCCCTGTCTATGTGGGCGCACTCGTTTGTTTCCTCTTCATCTTAGGCCTATTCTCTGTCAAAAGTCCAATCAAATGGGCGCTCCTCGGGGGCACACTGCTCTCCTTCCTCTTTGCGTGGGGTCACAACAGTCCGGCGTTCACTAATTTCTGCATCGATCACCTGCCCATGTACAACAAATTCCGCACGCCTTCTAGTGCGCTCGTTGTGGCAGAGTTCACAATGCCGCTTCTAGCTATCATGGCGTTGGCGCGCATCCTCCGCGAACCTCGTTCACTTTGGGCAAACCGAAGAGAAAAAGTTGGTCTCATCGTCAGCTCTCTCCTAACGGCGGGTCTCTGCCTCATGCTGACTTTATTCCCGAGTTTAGCGGGCAACTGCATAAGCAGTCAGGACCAGCAGGTACTCGACTACCTCACCAAAGCTGGCGGACCAGAGTTCACCACGGCCTACTCGGGTGCTATCACCTCGATGCACCACGCCATCCTCAGTGCATCCGCACTGCGCTCTTTCTTCGTCATCCTCCTGGGCGGTGTGGCTATTGGCCTCTACTATCTGCTCAATAAGAACCGCGAAAAGGCACAAGGCGGATGGTGGCTCGTCCTCGTTTTAGGTGTTATCAGTATCGTTGACCTTTGGGGCATTGATAAACGTTACCTCAACAACGAGAGTTTCACCGATCCTGTACAACTCCAAAATCTCACGCCGACAGCAGCCGACCGCGTTGTGATGCAAGATAAGGCAGACGGCCGCGTGCTCGATATTTCGCAGGGCAATCCTTTCAATGAAACGAGCAACCACAGTGGTTATTTCCACCAGAGCATCGGTGGCTACAACGCTGTGAAACTCCGCCGCTATCA
The DNA here is from genome assembly GCA_963535845.1 of uncultured Alloprevotella sp. Lineage (GTDB taxonomy): Bacteria > Bacteroidota > Bacteroidia > Bacteroidales > Bacteroidaceae > Alloprevotella. The sequence goes on along the minus strand of CAUSYJ010000016.1, from coordinate 1,577 downwards.
AGACCTCATTGATCGTCAGCTCAACAACGAGATGAGTCGTTATCTCTCTGCTATCTCGGAAGCTGAAGGCGACATGAAGAAAGTGCCTGGCGACAGTCTCGCACCTGTACTCAATATGCTCAATACGCGCTACCTCATCTTCGGAGCCAACGCCAACCAAGCCGTTCGCAATCCTTACGCCAATGGCAACGGATGGTTTGTCCGCACACTCCGTTTCGTCAAAGGTGCCGATGCCGAAATGGCGGGTCTCACGGGGCTCGATACGAAGCACGCTGCAGTGGCCGATGAGAAGTTCCGCGCCGTTCTCGAAGGCTCTCCGCTCGACAGCGGTAGCGTACAGCTCACTAGTCGCCAACCCAACGAACTCCACTATCAGGTGGCAACGCCAAAGGGTGGCGTAGCAGTTCTGAGCGAAATCTACTACCCCGGATGGGAAGCCACCATCGATGGGAAACCCACAGAGATTGGCCGCGTCAACTATGTGCTCCGCGCCCTCAAAGTGCCTGCTGGCAAACATGAGTTGGTGCTCACCTATCGCCCCGCGAGTGTATCTACCACTGAGACGGTAGCTTTCGTCTCCATCGCTCTCATCCTCGTGGGCTTCATCGCTGCTTTCGTAATCGCTCTTCGCAAACCGCGCAAAGAAGAAGAACCAGCATAACCCTCGCTGACATATAAAAACATTAAATCCTCGGACAACTCCCACAGAGCCTCCGAGGATTTTTCTTTATAGAGATATTTCTCCTACATGATTTTTTCCGCATTCTTACAGATAAAACACTTTCGAGTTTTAGAATCTTGTGTAGATATCTTTTTATTCACAACCCTACTACTTGATACACCTGTTTAGCTATTTTCTATATTACATATCCCGACATTATACTAACAGCAAATTCCACGACTAATATGAGCATCGGATAATGGAAACCATAAATAAAATCATGAAATAGATAGTAGCAAAACCATGTATGGATAAGCCATACGGATGTACTGAATTTACCAAGAAACATCATACCACGTTCAATCCATCCCCACCATCTTATCCTGAGGAAGAGAAGAACAAACATGCAGACATAGAAAGGAGAATACACAGCAGAAGATATTACACAACAAGAAAGAAACAACAATAAAAGGACAACAACCAACATCCATTGTGGCATACCATTCAAGCAACGCATACAAAAACCTGTATGCTCCTTACTCGCATACTTACAAAAAATAGCTCCTAATACAAATGGTAGCAAGAACGAAAAATATACTACTACATGATAAAAGGCATAATGACTGTCAAAGAATGAAGCATAATATCTACTAATAAGAAAACAACTGATAATGTACACGCCCATACAAACGGCAAAAACCTTTAATCCTCTAAAACGATCAAGGAGTTGAAAAAAGAATCCACATGTCAATGACATAAGGAGATATGGAAATAAGAACCATGCTTCACCATTATACGTAGTACGAAAAGCGGTGACGTTTTGGACTAAATCCCACATACTTCCTGGATACACTCCTGGTTTCATGAAATGCCCCATTGTAACAAAGACAAGTAAGATCAGCCAATATATAATCAC
>CAUSYJ010000015.1:0-20261 GCA_963535845.1 uncultured Alloprevotella sp. | reverse complement strand
AATTTATTTACTGCAAAAATAGAAAAGGTAAAAAAATGAGACAATACCCAAAAATAGGTATTTTATAATGAACTCTGATGATGATAATCCCACTCTTCCTGCGAAAGTGATTTCCGATTAGCAGCTTGCATAATAGAATCTAAAATGGCTGCAATATAACGCTAAACGCCTCCGTACCGTGCGTGGATGTCGGATGTTGATATCGAGAGGAAAGAATGGAAAGGCTGTAAAGTCAACCGACAAGAGCAAAATTAGATGATTCTTTTGTAGAGCTCATCTTTTTAGTGTCACTCCCCTTGCCGAAATCCGTATATATATTTATGGAACTCTCCCTAAAACGAATATCCAAAGCCTAAATAAGGGATGATAAGGAAGCCATCCACGGAGTGGTCGCCACCCAAACCGAAGGTGGGAGAAATTCCCACGCGCATCGAAAAACCACGGATGGGCTGCAAGCGATAACCTATCGTGCCGAAGAAATAATAGGCCAAGAATGTTTCATGACTTTTATCAGGGACAACATAACCTGGACCTGTAGGTCCCAGAGGACCTCCCTCAGAATATTCAACGGTTCCCAAGATGAGCGCCATGGTCATACCGCCACCCAACTCAAACTTGCTCTTTTTCTTGCCGAAGAGGTAGTTGAATTCGGGAGAGAGCGAAAGCAGGTGGAACGAATCCTTTTCGCCAAACCAATCATTGGACGCTGCGTAAGCCCAGCCCAATCCGCCGCCAAAGCCCCAACCGCGGTTGCCTTTGAGGCGCGTATCGAAATGGGCACTCACCCAACCGAAGGGGCCAACCAGCGTACCCGTCACGTTCTTTACAGCAGGCAACTCCAAACTGGGGCGCAGGGGTTTCAAGTCCATCACCGTGGCCTCCGTGCGGGAGGTGTCGGTAGTTTCAATTGCCACATCTTTCGCTTGGAGAGACAAGGCCGTGCAAGCCATAAAGCTTGCCAGAATCCATGTTTTCATAACAGAACTTATTATTGATGTAAAAATATTCTTCTTTCGTTCCTTCCTCCGCGCTGCAAAACGCTGAACAGCTGCGGGGCAGGTTTTCGTCAGCACTTCGGCGGGACTGTTTCGCTCGCTAAGGCCCTACGGGGACAGGTCATTCCTCCCCTACCACGCTCCGATACATCTGCATCATCTGCTCCGCGAGGCGCTCTGGCGCAAAGGTCTCGAGGGCCCACTGCCTACTGTCGCGGCCTCGCTGTTGGCGCGCCTCGTCGTCGGCAAGGAGTATGCGGATGGCGTGAGCAATGCTCTCTGGGTCGTTCGGGTTTACCAGCAGCGAGTGAGGGCCTCCAGCTTCGGGCAGGCACGACACGTTCGATGTCACCACGGGCGTACCGCTGAGTTGCGCCTCCACCACGGGCAGGCCGAAGCCTTCGCTGAAGGAGGGATATATGAAAGCCGTGGCGCACTCATAGAGATAGCGCAGCAGACGATTGTCGTGAATATCGGTGAAAAGGAAGAACTTACGGCTCAGGCTGTGATGACAAACGTAGGAATGGACCTCTTCGAGGTATTCTCGTCCGTTGCCCACGACCACCAGCGGCAGTCGCTCATCAGCAGGGATGGCTTCGAGAGCGCGAACGATGCCCATGAGGTTTTTCCTACGGTTCACCGAACCCACATAGAGGAGGTAGTCCGCAGGCAGCTGCGACAGGTACTGTTTCAGTTTCCGATGCGCCAGTTCTTTATTGAGTTCCGCATAGTAGAGCTGTTGCGCAGGCTGATAAATGACCTGCACTTTCTCTTCCTTCACGTTGTAGAAATTGCAAACGTCGCGCTTCGTAGCTTCCGAAATGGCCACTATGCGTTGTGCCTCCCGACAAGCGTGGCGCGCCTTGAAGTCATAGATGGCGCGGTCCCAGCGGTGGTACATCGCAGGAAAGGTGCGCCAAGCCACGTCGTGCATCGTCACCACTGCCGGAATTCGAGCAGCACCCAAGCCCATTGGCAACTCATGACTAAGGCCGTGGTAAAGATCTACCTGGTCTTTCTTCATTTCTTTGATCAAGCCATAGCCTCTCCAAAGCGAGCCGCGCACCAGTCCCTCGGGCATACGTGTGCAGCAATGTTCTTTGTGGCGATAAGGGGTCACAATGCTGGATTCCGAAACCTTAGGGGTGTAGAGCAAGTACTTGTTATCCGGAAAACGGGCTGTAAGCATATCTATCAGTGTTCTACTGTAGTTGCCCAGGCCTGTAAAGTTATTAAAAAGACGTTTAGCGTCGTAAGCGATCTGCATAATGGTGAGTGTAAAAAAGAAAGGGAAGAGCCCGCTGTCTCGATATATCAACGAAAGGCACACAGCATCAACAATGTGTAAAAGCGGACTTCCTTTCTTCACTGCAAAATTAAATCGGATTATGATTTCTCCCAAATTATTTTGGTTCTTTTCATGCACTTCTTTATTTTTGCCAGAAAGGGAAAAGCACAGCGGCGAAATTCAGGGCTCTTGCACACGAAAGCGTGCCTACCGATGCTCGCCCGTACCCGCGGCCTGTCCTCGCTCTTTATCGGGACTAACGCTCCCTTTTTTACATCTTCAACACTGCCAAATGAAACTACTCATCCATCCGAAATACGAACGGGTACGCCCCTTTCTCGAAAACATCGACACCTACTTTGCCGAGGGCCGAAGCCTGCGCGAGAGTCGCAACTCCCTGCGCGTGTGCCGTTGGGAGGATTTGGAGCTCAACGTGAAGCGTTTTCGCCAGCCCAGCTTTTTTCAGCGCGTGGTCTACACCTTCCTGCGTCGCCCCAAAGGCTTACGTGCCTATGAAAATCCGTTGCGTATGCGCGCAGCCGGCGTAGATAGTCCCGAACCGGTGGCCTATCTCGAACGAAGAAAAGGAGGATTGATAGCAGAGAGTTTTTTCGTCAGCGTGCAGTGTCCTTACACGCGTCGGTTCTATGAGTTTGCCACCGCGCCACTCACGCCTGAGGTCTTGCTAGTGGCTCGCAGTTTCGCCCGTCTCACGGCGCGCCTCCACGAGGCGGGAATTCTCCATCTCGACTATTCGCCGGGCAACATCCTTTTTGAGGTTGTCGATGGCGAGCCGCATTTCTCCCTTGTCGACACCAATCGTATGCGTTTCGGCCGCGTTTCTATTGCCGAGGGTTGCCGCAATTTCGCCCGACTCTGGGGACAGCCCCCTTTCTTCGAGGCGATGGCCGATGCCTATGCTGAAGCGCGCCATGCCTGCCCCGCCAACTGTCGCCAGCTCATGCTTTCTGCCCGCCGAAAGTTCTGGAAGCGCTACATACGCCGCCATGGTGCGCCATTCGAGATGGAGCTCTCTGAGTGATTGGGCTAGGATTCCTAGGAGCCCTAGGATTCCTAGGGCTCCTAGGCCCCTAAACAATCTCTTTCGGCTTTTTTCCAGTAAAGATTTCATCCACTTTCGCCGCAATGATATGGGGCGAAATTCGCTGCATACAGCGGTAGTCGCCGAAGCGGCAAGGCTTATTGCCAAAGATGGAGCAGGGGCGGCACGATAGCTCCTGCTGCACGATATTTGCACCGCGTTGTCCCCAGCCCATAAAGCCCGCATCGGGGTGCGTCTGCCCCCAAATCGACACCACGGGGCAGCCCACGAGTGAGGCGAGGTGCATATTGGCCGAGTCCATCGAGATCATCGCATCAAGGTGGGCCATGAGCTGCAACTCCTGCCCCAAGCCGCGCACCGTGTCGGAGACGAAGACGATGCGGGGGAAGCGGTCGTCCCAGTCCTTGCGGATGGTGTCCATCTCGCGCGGCGTGCCGAAGACAAACAAGCGCGTGCTGGGGCGTTGCTCCAAGATGAGTGCCAAGGCATCGGCCAGTTTTTCGGAGGGGTAGATTTTCCCGCGATGCGCCGCAAAGGGAGCCACGCCGAGGAGGTATTCGGTCTTTCCCCGCGCCCCTAAAAGCTCCTCGATGAGGGGCGAAGCGGGCAGCGCGAGCCGCTGAAAATTGAGCGTCACATCCAGACCGAGGGCAGCCAACACTTTGTTGTAGCGCTCGAAGGAGGACGGCAACCGCCCGCGGGAGGTGTGCTCCACGAGTCGGCGTTTCTCCGCCCGCCCCTTGTCGATGTGCTCCACGCGCAGCCCATGAAACTGCAAGATGCGGCGTATCACGATGGTTCGCAATACGTTGTGGAAATCGGCCACAGCATCCACGCCGTGACGCTTCAGCTGCCGCGCCAGTCGCCACAGTCCGCGCAACCCAACGTAGTCCTGCCGCAAATCCACGGGGAAGAAGTCCACATTCTGCGGTAAACTCTCGAAGAGAGGGCCCACAAAGGGGCGCGACACTACAGTGATGCGGAGGTCGGGGTACTGCCTCGCCAGACAGTCAACAACTGGGACGGTCATGGCGATGTCGCCCAAGGCGGAGAATCGGAGGATGGCAAGATGGCGCACGGCGGTCTTATTTTTTATAAAGTACGGGGTTGGTCTCGGGGTCGTTGTAGAGCTTCATCTGCTTGTAGAGCTTCATCACCTTGCGACCAGCAGCGAGGTCGTCGAGCAAGGCATCGAGCGCGCCGCAGAGGTCGCTCTTCTGTTCGAGCAACACGTTCAGTCGCTCTTCGGAGCGCGCCTTGTGGTCGGCCGAAGCATCGGGGCGTTCGGCTTGTTCGCGCATGTGCCAGATTTTGAGGCTCAAGATGCTCAATCGGTCCACCGCCCATGCCGGCGTTTCGGTGTTGATGGTAGCCGTGGGCAGTGGCGTCACCTCATGGAAGAGGGAGAGGAAATAACTGTCGATAAGCTCCACTAGGTCGGTGCGCTCCTGGTTGCTCTTATCAATGCGGTGTTTGAGCGTCATGCCCTCCTGCGGATCGATTTCCGGGTCGCGGATGAGGTCCTCCATGTGCCATTGAGCGGCATCAATCCAGCATTTGCGATAGAGGTCATACTCAATGGTTTGCGGCGTAAAGGGGTTGGGCACTGCCGCATCGATACTATCGGTTTTGTGGTAATCGAGCACAACCTGTTCAAAGATAGGCCATGCTTTTTCGGTGAAAGTCATATAAATGCTTTGTTAGTATTTGCGCAAAGATACTGTTTTTCTTGGAAAATTAGGATTGTATGGCAGAAAGGAGTGGCCAAAAGCGCGGGAAAGTGCCCAAAAGCGCGTGTTTTTCCTTATTGTGTCAGCTGGCGCAATAAGGAAGCCAGCTGACAGCCTTATTGTATCGGCCGAGGCAATAAGGAAAAAGAAGGTCGGACGAGTCGGACTGGTCGGACCAGTCCGAGAACCAGCCCCCTCAAGAGGACCTCCGACCAGTCCGACAGGTCGGACCAGTCCGAGAACCAAGAAAGCCAAGAGAGCCTCCGACCAGTCTGAGCCCACCAAGAAAGGAATCAGCCATTTTCCCCAATTTCTTCCTATCTTTGCATACAAAGACCACAAACCATGTCGGAACTGAAAACTTTACAGCTCTTGCCGGAGCTGCGCGGGACAGTTGTGCTGCCAGCCTCAAAGAGCCTCTCCAACCGCCTGCTCACTATCAACGCGTGCTTGCCGCAGCCTGTCAGTCTGCACAACCTCAGCGAGGCCGACGACACCATTGTGATGCGCCGCGGACTCATGGGCTTTCGCTCCACCATCGACATCCACGGAGCGGGTACAGCCATGCGTTTCCTGACAGCCCTTTTCGCTACACGCCCCGGCGAGCGCGTACTCACGGGGTCGGAGCGGATGCTGCAACGCCCCATCGGCGTGCTCGTCGATGCCCTACGACAGTTGGGGGCGGAGATGGAGTATGTCGGGGAAGAAGGCTTCCCGCCCTTGCGCATCAAAGGCGGCGAACTCGCCGGTGGCGCGCTGACGGTGGAGGCCAATATCTCATCGCAATACATCTCGGCACTTCTCATGATTGCGCCCGTGATGCGCGAAGGACTCTCCCTCACGCTCGCCGGCCACATCGCTTCGCGCCCCTACATAGACATGACGCTGGCCCTGATGCGCGATTTCGGTGCCATTGCCCACTGGACGGCGGAGAACGAAATCTTTGTAGCCCCCGGCGGGTATCAGCGTACGGCGGACTACACCGTGGAGGCCGACTGGAGTGCGGCGTCCTATTGGTACGAACTCCTCGCGCTCTCACCCGACAGCGAAGCGCGCATCGTGTTACCACAATTGCAGCGCGAGAGCTTGCAGGGCGATTGCCGCACGCGTGAGTTCTTCGAACCCTTAGGCGTGCACACGGCATTTACGCCCGAGGGCGTGGTGCTCACCAAGGGGGAGGACACGACAGGCCGCCTTGAGCTGAACCTCAGCGCGCAGCCCGACTTGGCTCAAACGCTGGTGGTAACGTGCGCCATGCTGGGGCGGCCGTTTTGCTTCAGCGGCTTGGAGAGTTTGCGCATCAAGGAAACCGACCGCCTCGCGGCACTGCAACAGGAGTTGCGCAAACTGGGCTGTGAGGTAGTGGTGGAGGGCGACGCCGTGCTGCGTTGTGATGCGCCACAACCGGCAACCGTTGCCACAGCACCCATTGCCACCTACGATGACCACCGCATGGCTTTAGCCTTTGCGCCGTGTGCTTATCGCTGCACAGGACTGGCCATCGAGCACCCCGAAGTGGTGACCAAATCTTATCCCTCCTTTTGGGACGACCTCAAAACTTTTGAACAACAATGAAATTTCTCATAGCATTTGCCATAGCTTCGCTCCTCATGGTATTCATCCAAATCATCAACACGCTGCGCCGAAAACCGCGCATCACGGAGGAGAAAGTATCGGAGTTCGGAACAAGTGCCGCGCCCGCCCCAACGACCGAAGCGCAGCAGCAGTCTGAACGCGAGGAGCAGCCGCGCCCCATATGCGGACTGGGCGGAATGTGCAACTTAGATTGTGCAGCCGAGGACTTGAAAGAAGAGCCCGACTACTACGACGATGAAGAACTCGACGACTACCGCGGCAGGGCCTCCGATGCCTACACTGCGGCAGAGGTGGAACAGTTTGAAGAAGTGCTCACAACAATGCGCCCCGACGAAGTTCACGACTGGCTGCGCTCGCTGCAACTGCGCGGCGTAGCACTGCCCGATGACTTGAAGGACGAGACCTATATGATTGTGAGCGAACAAGCCGAAAAACCATGATTCTCTCCTACACATTTTTCCAGCACGCCCTCCTGGGCGGATTTCTGGCAGCGCTGCTCTGCGCCGTGATAGGGACGTATGTCGTCACGCGCCGCTTGGTGATTGCTGGCGGCGGCATGGCCCACGCGGGCTTGGGCGGAGTGGGCCTCGGAGCGTGGTTGGGCATCAGTCCCTTGGTGGGGGCTGCGGCTTTCACCCTCTTCTCGGGTTTCTCCATTGACTTCCTGAGCCGTCGCAACATCCGCGAGGACAGCGCCATTGCGATGCTCTGGACTTTCGGTATGGCGGTGGGCATCCTCTTTGCCTATCTCACGCCGGGCTTTATGAACGATCTCTCGGCCTACCTCTTCGGCGACATCCTCTCCATCTCGCGCCTCGACCTCTACATCATCGGCGGCCTCACACTCGTGACCTACGCCTTCTACCTGCTCCTCTCTCCGGCTATCATCACGGTGGCCTACGACCGCCAGTTTGCCGTGACGCAGGGACTACCCGTGCGCCTCATCGAGCGGGTCATGATTGCGCTCATAGCCCTGACCATCGTGGTTTGCCTGCGCATGGTGGGCATCGTCTTAGTCATCTCGCTGCTTTCCATCCCCCAGCAGTCGGCCGCGCTCTTCACGCATCGCTTCCGCAGTATGGTGTGGCTCTCGGCCTTGTTTGGCTTCGTCGGCATCGTGGGCGGACTGGTGGTGAGCTACTATCTCAACGTGCCCAGCGGGGCTTCGATCATCCTCATCTCGGTGGTGCTCTACTTCTTCTGCCGCATGATTCGGACAATAATACGCTAATTTTTTAGTTTATACAAGATAGACATTCTCATCCTCGTATATTGAAACGACTACTCCTATATATATGTGTGATTTTCTGCCTCGTGGCGTGCACTACGAAGCAGAACACGGCAGGCTCGCGCTTCTGGCAGGGCTTCACAGCAAAGTATAATACTTACTTCAACGGCCACGAGGCCTACAAAGAAGGGGTGGATGCGCAAATCTCGGGCAACGTGGACAACTACACGGAGATGCTACCGTTTTTCACCGTTGGCAACGAGGCCACGCGCAACATTGGCAAAAGCCAGTTTGACCGCGCCATCACCAAAGCGGAGAAAACCATTCAACTCCATAGCATCAAGGTGAAACCGGAGGTGAACCCGACGAAGAGCCGCAATGAAAAAACAAAGCAGTTCCTCCGGCGCAAGGAGTTTAACCCTTTCCTCAAACACGCGTGGCTCCTGATGGGGCAGGCGCAGTTTCAGAAGGGCGACTTCTTAGGCGCGGCCTCCACCTTTTCCTATATCACGCGTCTCTATGCCGCCGAACCGCCAGTGGTGCAAGAGGCGCGCACGTGGATGGCGCGGTCGTATGCCGAACTGGGCTGGTTCTACGATGCAGAAGATGCCCTCGACAAGGTGCGCCGCGACTCTATCCCCGCGCGCCTCGGCGGCGAACTGGCGGCCACCCGCGCCAACCTGCTACTACGCCAAGAGCGTTTTGCGGACGCACTGCCCTATCTCAAAACAGCCGTAAGAAAAACACGCAACCGCAAGCTCCGCGCAAGGCTCTACTTCTTGCTCGGACAGGTGGAACAACAACTCGGACACCGCGCCGAAGCCTATCGCGCACTGGGAAAGTGTGTGCGCCTGTCACCTCCCTACCAACTCGAATTTAACGCCCGCATCCTCCAAACGGAAGTGTTCCCGGAGGCGGGCGGAACACGCAAGATGACGGCACAACTGCGGGGAATGGCGCGCTCGGATAAGAACAAGGAATATCTGGACCAAGTTTACTATGCCTTGGGTAATGTTTACCTCACGCAGAACGATACCGCTGCGGCCATTGCGGCGTATGAGCAAGGACGCACCAAAGCCACGCGCAGCGGGGCGGAGAAAGGCGTGCTGCTCCTCCGCTTGGGACAGCTCTACTGGGAACGTGGCCGCTACGACAAGGCACAGACGTGCTACAACGAGGCGCTGGGCATGATCGACAACCAACGGAAGGACTACGCCGAGGTGACGCGCCGCTCGCGCGTGCTGGATAAGCTCGTGCCCTATACATCGGCCATTCAGTTGCAGGATTCTCTCCAAGCCTTGTCGCTGATGGGCGAGAAAGAGCGTAATGCTGCCATCGACCGCGTCATAGAAGCGCTCCGACAGCAGGAGAAAGCGGCCGAACGTGCCCGTCGCGACAGTGCGGCCGATGCGCGCGCCGAAGAAAGCGGCGAGGAAAACGACAATCGGGGTATGCCCAACACGCCGCGCCGCCCACAAACGGCACAGCAAACGCAGGCGTGGTACTTCTACAACCCGATGCTGGTGCAGCAGGGTAAGGAGGATTTCCGAAAACATTGGGGCAACCGCAAGAACGAGGACAACTGGCGCCGTTCGAATAAGACGGTGGTGCAATTCAATACGAACGCGGGGGTGGACTATGCTGCGCTCGATAGCATCGAGGCGGCAAAGGACAGCATCAAAGCAGCTGAGAGCGAGCGCAAGGACAGCATCGTGGCACCGACCGATGATCCGCATCAGCGGGACTATTATATGAAACAGATTCCTTTCACGAAGGAACAGAAAGAGGCTTCGAATCTCCTCCTGATGGACGCGCTCTACAACGCAGGTCTCATCGAGAAGGACGACCTCGAGGACTTCCCGCTGGCGGCACGCACGCTGCAGCGCATCGTGAGGCAGTACCCCACGTTTGAGAAGCTCGAGGATGTCTACTACCAGCTCTTCTTGCTCTACTCCCGCTGGGGACGCCCGAACGAGGCCAATACCTATCGCAACTATCTGGCTGCAAAATATCCGGAAAGCCCGACAACGCGCCGCATTCTCGACCCTGATTATCTGCGCCTGGGACGCGATGGAAAGGCCATCGAAGATTCGCTCTACACGGCTACTTACATGGCCTACCGCAACCGTCAGACGGCGGAGGTGGAAAGGAACTTCGCACTGTCGACGGAGAAATTCAGTGATGGCATCAATCGTCCGAAATTCATTCTGGTTCACGCGCTGTCACGCATCGGAAAGGCCGACAATCGCGATGTGGCGAAAGAGCTGCGCGAACTGGTGACGCGCTACCCGCAAAGCGATGTCAGCGAAATGGCGGGAATGATTGTCAACGGCCTCGAAGCGGGTCGCCGACCGGGTAGTGGGGCGTACAATTTGGGTAGCCTCTGGGAGCGTCGCACGGCACAAACCGACACGCTGGCCTTAGGGGCGAAAGCGAAGCAGAAGCTTTCGGCCGAACGCAACACGCCTTTCGTGGTACTCATTGCTTACGCGAAAGATTCCATCAAAGATAATCAGCTGCTCTACGACCTTGCTCACTTCAATTTCACGGGTTTCTACGTGCGCAACTTTGACATCAGCAAGGTGGAGGAGTTCGGCGAAGTGGGCGCAGCTCCGGCAACAGCGGGCGGCAGCACAGCGGCCACAAAACCTGCTGGAACGAAGACGGACAAGACCGCACTGGCGCAAGCGGCCACGAAGAAAGGCAGTCTGGTAGAGTTCCGCATCAGTGGGTTCAACAGCTATGACGAGGCCCATCAGTATGCGCAGGACATTTACCGCGATAAGCAGTTGCGCCCACAACTAAGGCGCGCAAAGATGTTCCTGATTTCACAGAAAAATCTCGAACTCGTCCCCGCCGTTTATAGCTTCTCCGATTATCAGCAATTCTTCACTAAGTACTACGCGCCTATGAAGCTCAACCCAGAGCTTCCGCTCGACTTGGAGAACGCGCCCGTTGTGCAGAAGTATGAGGACGTGCGGCCAACCATCTACCCCATTGCAACAAAACCTACACGGGCCGACAGCATCGACAAGGCAAAGGCGGACAGCATTGCTAAGGCTGACAAAGCGGCGCAGGACTTGCTGAACAAACAGCAGAACAAGCAGCTCGACAAGGACGAATACTATCTGCCCGAACAGCCCTCACAACCGCGCCGACAGACCGACACGGAGGGAACGGAGGTGCCCATCGAGCCGAAGAAACAAAAGACAACGGAAAAGAAACAAGAGACGGAAGTGCCCGTAGAACCGACGAAGCCGGCGAAGACCGACACTGTGCCGGAGAAGAAGCAGAACGTGCCCGAAAAGAAACAGGAGACTCCGAAGAAGCAGCAGGAGACGCCGAAGAAGCAGCAGGAGACGCCGAAGAAGCAGCAGGAGACGCCGAAGAAGAAGGTGAATCCGCTCGTGCCGAAGAAGCAGGAGAAAAAAGAGGACTTCCCCAACGATTCTTACCCAATGACCGACGAGGAACGCAAAGAAACCGAGAAGCAGCAGAAAAAGCAACCCGTCCGACAAACCGGAAAGACCACCGAAACAACACCTGAACGCAAAAAGCAGGACACGCCCGTTGAGGACTCCGAAGGTGGCTGGTATCCTGTGGAATGATCTCAAAAACTACATCAGACCCGAACACGATGATGCTGCAAAAAAATGCGTCAACTGCCCTTTAGTTATCGCTGTATTGATACATACAGACAAAGACAACAGAGCAGAAAAGAATAAGTAACCAGAAAGAGACAATAAAAAACTGAAGAAGGTAACGTTCTGAAGAGTTTACACTCTTTTTAGGGGACGTTACCTTCTTGGTCTCCCTCAAAAAGTGCGTTTTCTCGTCATGGCAAAGCTAAAGTTTTGAATAGCAAAATAATAATAAAAAAGCTTTGTAGAAAGCGTGGATTTCAGTCTTTCTTTATTCTCACTATACAACAGTTTGACGTATGCATTTGTTCTAAAAACACAACCATATTTAGACAAAATCACTATTTCTACAGATTAATAATATTGTTTTGCTGGAAACGTTTGGTGCTACATACATCTATTTATATATTCGCGCCAAATCCTAAAGAATAAAACTTTCTGACCTATGGCTTGAGAAAAAGAATTGAAAAGAGAGAACTTGGTAGAGAAAAAAAGAACCTCCTTTTTCATTCCTCAAAAGTGCGTTTTCTCGTCATGTCAGCATTAAAGCAGACTCTGCTCATTTGACTTACGAAAACATTTTCATGTCTTTTGTTGGCATTTGCCGTATGCACGCTCAATACCCACTGGGGGAAAGTAGGAACATTCATTAAATTTTTCTATTATGAATAAGCTTGAGAAAAAGATGTATCTCCAGCCCATGGCTGAGATCTACACATTGGCGGCCGACAGCATGATTCTGGCTGAAAGTCCTCCCGTCCGCCCGGGTGGCGATGGCGGAGGAAGTGTGACCATTACGCCGCCGTCAAAGGATGAAGACGAAGAATTGGAAGGAACCCGAAAGTTTTCCGGTAACAGCCTGTGGGAATAAAAAAAACACACAGAAAAAACGAAAAAGACAGTATGAAAATCCAACTCTTTAATCAACTTGTGTCGCCATGGGTGGCGTGGGCTTTGACTCTCGGTGCAGGCCTGTGCCTTGCTTCTTGTGCCGACGATTTGGACAACGAAGCCATGCAGGGCGACCGCGGAGCCGTCGTGGCCTACAATATCTCTAACGCGCAGGATGAGGCGGAACATCCGTCGGCCACCCGCGCTGCAGTGGGCGCACCGTTGAGCCGCGCGGCATTCTCTGCTCGCATCTCACCGATGCTCCTCACCCCCGAAGACCTGACCTCGCAGCAGTTGAATGTGACAGGCGGAGACGCCAACACCTGCTTGCTGGAAACGACCACGGCAGGCATAGAGAGTCTACCGCGCAGAGCGGATGAAAAAGCCGTGGCCCATGGTGGAAACCGCTTGCGCATAGCTCCCCGTGCCAACGTTGTGGCGACCTTCGCTCCGGCCGACCATTTCTCGTCCACCGGCTACCGCGGTGCTACACCCGTGCTCAGCACCACACCGTGGTTCTACAACCAGGACACCAACCCCGACGGGACACTCGTCAACAAGCGGCTCTGGTCGTGGACGCTGCCCTATGGTAAGTTCTATGCCGTCTACCCGCGGGTCATCCCGGGCTACACGAAGTTGCAGCTCTCTCCCGAGAGCTATACATCTACACCTTATGTTGATTTCGAAGTGGAGCCGAAGGTGGTCAACCAGAAAGACCTCATGACGGCCTGCTCCGGCGAAGTGAAGTATGCCACTCAATACGTGGCTCCGACAACAAACCTCAATTTCCATCACGCTCTGACGGCCATTCGCTTCAAGGTGGGGCAGAACCTGTCGTGGAACAAGACCATCACGAAGGTGGAAATCATCGGAGCCAAGAGCAAGGGACGCTATACGCTTTCCTCGAAAGCTGACGGCACCGGAGCGGCGTGGAGCAACTTGAGCACTCCCGCCACCTTTACCCTTGGCGGCGACGGCACGCTCAATGTGAGCACTTCGCAAGCTGTCAATCAAATCATCATGGGCAATACGGGCGACAACTTCACGTTCTACATGATTCCGCAGTCGCTGTCGGGCGTGAGCGTAAAGATCTATTTCTCCGACGGTTCCACCCCCATCAACGTGAACCTCTCCGGCACCTGGAAGGCGGGGACAACGAAGACCTACGCCTTGTCGCAGAAGCAATCCACGTGGCAGTACCAGCTCACGGTAACGAACCCCGCCGCTGTGGACTACACCTCGACAACGGCCCAGTACTACACGGTGCAAAGCTACCGCGAAGACCCTGTGACCCACGTGCAGCAACCCGTGAAATGGAAAGTGGTGGGCTATCAAGAGAGCTCCGACGGTGGCACCACCTGGTCCGCCCTGAGCACCACGAAACCCCGTTGGCTCACCAATTTGAGCATGGAAGAAGGCAACGGCAGCACCTCTACCGAACAGGGGACAGCAACGGTGAAAAAAGACATTACAGACAGCCTGTCCATATACAATAAAGAAATGCAGGATGCCACCCCGAAAGGTTCTGCCGGCAACTTCTACAACCTCTCCAACGCCACGGGGGCACCCACGGTGGAGAACACCGCCAACTCCTACCTCATCTCTGCTCCCGGCTACTACCGCATCCCGCTGGTTTACGGCAACGCTATCACGGGCGGTACAGCCAATCCGCACTCCTACAAAACGTCCAACAGCGGCACTTGCATCCTTCAGAACTTCAAGGACCATGCCGGTCAGGACATCACCGACCCTTGGATCACGAAGAGCAACGGTGGAGCAAATGTTCCCGACGGCGCCAAGATTGTTTGGACCGACGCGAGTGGAATAGTAGAGGCGAGCAGCCTTACTCTTTCTGCTGACAAAAAGTTTGTACAGTTCCATGTGCCGCAGGACAAGATTAAGAACGGTAACGCCGTCATCGCTGTGACGAAGGGCGGCACGGTAGTCTGGTCCTGGCACCTGTGGTTCGACCACAAGGAAGTCCTCAACACCATCCCCGTTATCAACCATCAAGGCGTTACATATAAGTTTACCGCACGTGAACTTGGTTCTGTCTACGTTAACTGGATGGGGTCTGCCTACGACAAGCCCCGCGTGGCACGTTTGAAGGTGGAGCAGACCGTGGCCAACGGAGGAGTGAAGCAGTTTGCCTATATAGACATCACGCAGAACCCGGGTGGCGAACAGGACATTGCAGGAGTCTACTACCAATTTGGGCGTAAAGATCCCATCCCCAGTAACCGGACAGTGAATGATGGTTCCGTGAAATGGGACGGTAGAGCAAATACCATTCAGGAGAACATTCAGCATCCCGAAAGAGCCTTTCGCGAAGAGTCCGGTCCTATAGATGAAGATCCACCGACAGGTTTTGCTTATTGGAACCTGTGGTCGATGGATAATACTGTAGAAGGTTTCAACGACAACACTGTTGTGAAAACGATTTACGACCCCTGCCCCGTAGGTTTTAAGATGCCCGCCAGCAACGCATTCTCCGGTTTTACCACTACAGGGGAAAACGCGCTTTCGGAAGCAGAATACAATGTCAGTGGCAATTGGACCATCGGTTGGAATCTGAAGACAGGCACGAGTTCTCCAAAGACTGTGTTTTTCGTAGCTTTAGGCTATATGTTCCAGGATGGCGATGTATTCCCCCTGGGTATTGGTGGAACATATTGGGCGGCCATTCCGAGTGATGACGATAGAGGTGCAAGCTTCCTCTTCAGTGAGTATAGTGTAAACCCGCAGAACACCGCCCAGAATATTACCCCCATGTCCGTTCGCCCCGTTGCGGAATAATCCCATGACCTTATTCTAAGGGTGTTGTGATATGTTCTCATGAGAAGCAACCCCGAAAATCCAGTATTTTTCTCCCTCTTTGCAACAACCCCCGGAAATTCAGAAAATTTCCGGGGGTTGTTCTTTTGTAAGTTTCATTCTTCTTTATTTTATTTTTTTCGCTACAAATATTAAGAACTTTGGAGCTTACACACTTTTTTTAGGACGGTATCTTCCTTTCTTTATTGCTCCAATGAGCGGAACAATACAGTCCCTACTCCCCGCCCGTTGGTGCTCGGACAAGTGCAAGAAATCCAATCTGCCCGAGAGGCTTGTAAGAAAAAAGGTTCTCGAAATAGTCCAACAAGTATGACTAATTCGAGAACCTCATAAGAGCTTGCTCACCCCTCTCCGGCATGGGAGAGAAGGAAAACCTCTTAAAGATCTTCTATGCTATAAATCTGATACGTTATCTCATAACCTTTTAACTGTTCGAGGAGCGGCTCGGCCAGTATCTTGAGCTTGTCGAGGTCGGCCTCAACGGTGTCGGTCAACACATTGGCGAAGATGCATTGCATCGTGTCGGAGCGCGTGGCTATGATATCGATGCGGCTCTCTTCGGCATTGTCCCACCATCCTCCGATAGTCCACGCCTCGTCCGCCTCTTGGAGCTTCTGTGCGAAATACTTACGCATACTTTGCTGCTTCAGCACCTCGTAGTCGTTGAGCACCAGTTGCTGAAGCCCTTCATAATCGTGCTGATAGATGTAGCGGTCGTTGTGGTAGATATAACGGAACCAGAAGCGGAGGAAGTTGTCATTGATGGAATAGCGCACGTTCTTGCTGCCCTGTTTGGAGAAGAGCGGCGTTTGTCGAGTAATGAGGTGGAAATCTCCCTCCATTCGGGTGAGATAGCCGCCTATTTCTTTGTCGAGCGTGGTCTCTATGGCGGAGCGCGCCGTAATATCGTTGGCGATGCAAGCCAAGATGGAGAAATAGAAAGTGTACTCCTTTCCCACTCCGTCGATGAGCATTTCCTTACCCTCCGTAATGTAGGGCGAACCCAAACGGAGGTAGTATTTCAGAATGTCCTCACAACTGAACGCTCCAGCCCGGATAAGTCCGTGTACATAAAGGGGAACGCCTCCTGTGAAGGTGTAAACGGCCAGCAAGTCCTCCGGCGTGATGTCGGGCTTTGCTGCCGTGATGAGTTGGCGAATCATGGCCGTGGAATAAGGCTTGATGTCGAGCCAGAGGTCAGGCCTATCCATCAGCGGAGCGTGCTTATCGTGGAACACCTTATCGACCAGTGCCGAGTCGGAGCCAACGAGCAACAGGCAGAGATGGCTGCGTTCGCGGTTACGATCCCAGATGGTTTGCACTTCCCCGTAGACTTTCGGGTTGATAGCGTGAAACTCCTGGAATTCGTCTATGATAATGTTGAAATAAAGCTCTTGGGATTTGACGATAATAAACTTGAAGAGGCTTCGGAAGTCGATAAACTCCTCGTCGATACGGAGATTGAGCACTTTGCGCATTTCATCTAAGAAATCACGGCAGAGAAGCGGCTCGGCCTTGCGTGAAACGGGGAAGTAGAGGGTGGGATTGCCCCCTCGCGTAGCTTCCAGGACGAGTTGCGTCTTCCCAATGCCGGGGCGGCCAGTGATGACGGCCATTTTGGCACTGCTCTTGGTGTCGGCTTCTATCGCGCGAATGGCTTCTAACTCCTTGTCTCTTTCGTAAAACGTCATGTTCGATAATCTTTATCAGTGCAAAATCGCGTAGGTTTAACGCAGATTTCAGAACTAAAGGTTTGTTAATGGCAAAAGTAAAGAATAAAAACGGTTTACACAATTATTTCCCACGCCATTTCTTATCTTTTCTTAACAAAGTGTATCATACGGAATAAGTCCGTCTGGCAAAATGCTGCCAGAAACGGACTTATTCTTCAGTGTCATTATTGGTGATTTCGAAGGGAACATCGTCGGGATTGAAGAGATTGGGGCCTTCACCTTTCTCTGTCTCGGCGGCTTCGCCCTCTGCCTCGGAAGCCTCAGCGGGTGGCTCGGGGAAACGCGTGGGTTCGAGTTCCTCAACGCTTTCTATGGTGCAGGTGGTGACGCGCTTACCTTTGGCTTTGAAGCCCTTAACGGCAACAAATTCTTCCGCATCGATTTCGATGGGGTCGCGGTAGGCATCGGGGCCGCCGAGCGTCACGCGGATGCGCGGATAAGGCACATCGGTCAGGATTTCCAACTTCGTTTTGGGATTGTCGCCGGTGAAACTCCAGTGGCGGCCACCGCTGGGCGACTCGAACAGGAAGCGTTTCACATAGAGATACCCATTCTGGTCGGCATCATAGAGCACGGCGGTCCACGCCTTTGAGTCGACAAATTTTTCGACCTTCATGATGTCGCCTTCGTAGTGGTTGTTGGGGTCGAAGTTGGTGGTGTAGAACTCACCATTGCGGAGAATCACGAGGATTTGCTCTCCTGTATGGAACTCGCCCAGATACTGTCCGCGCTCGTCGAAGTTGAGGCGGTTGACATCGTGGTCGAACCACACCTTACGTCCGCCCAAGGTGGAAACGCCATGCGCCTTGAGCGTGATGCGATGGACATCGAGGCGCGTGAGCAGATTGCCGCGACTGCCACGTCCTTTCACCATGAGTTCGGAGAAGTCCTGTTCGATGAACTGACGGCGCAATTTCGGGTTGGGCTTGAGTGTCACCTTGATTTGTTCGGCCTCGCCGTTGGGATTGGCCGTGAAATAGGAGATGCGACTACCGGGTTTGCCCTGCGTCACATCGTATTCGCGGTCGTGCATGATACTGGTCACGTTGAAACGCTTCATATAGAACGCCGAAGCCTTTCCGTCGCGATAAACCACGTTGTAAATAGTGCGCCTGTCGTTCTTCTTGAACACCGCAATATGGATGATTTCCGCCTTTCGCTTCTCGGCTTTGGAACGTTCCGTCTCGCCGATGAAAACTTTATCGGCCACGCGCGTCACCTTATAAGTTCCGTCGCGATAGAAGATAATGACATCGTCCAGGTCGGAGCAGTTCTCCACGAACTCGTCCTTCTTCAAACTCGTACCCATAAAGCCTTCGGCACGATTGACATAGAGCTTCTGGTTGGCCTCAGCCACCTTCGTGGCCACAATCGTATCGAAGGAGCGAATCTCCGTCAGGCGCGGATGTTCGGCAGCATATTTGTCGTAGATGATCTTAAACCAGTTGGCCGTCACCTCCGTCATGTTCTTCAAGTCGTGCTCTATGCGCTCTATTTCGGCCTTGATGCGGGCTATCAGCTCCTCGGCTTTCTCCTTGTTGAAGCGCAGGATGCGCGCCATCTTGATTTCGAGCAGGCGCAGATAGTCCTCACGCGTGATTTCGCGGTAGAAGCTGGCTTTGTAAGGCTCGAAACGCTTGCTCAGATGGGCCGTGACGGCGTCGAGGTCCTTTGCGTTTTCAAAGTCCTTGTCCTTATACATTCGTTCCTCAATGAAAATCTTCTCCAGACTGGCGAAGTGGAGACTTTCGAGGAGTTCGTTGCGGCGTATCTCGAGTTCGCGGCGCAGCAACTCTTTGGTGGAATCGACGTTGTGGCGCAAAACATCGCTCACAGTAAGGAACTCCGGTTTGTTGTCGCGGATGACAACGCAATTGGGGGAGATGCTCACCTCGCAGTCCGTGAAAGCGTAGAGCGCATCAATGGTTTTGTCCGAAGAAGTGCCCGGCGTGAGATGTACGAGTATCTCGACCTTCGCCGCCGTATTGTCGTCCACTTTTCGGATTTTTATTTTCCCCTTTTCGTTGGCGCGGAGGATGGAGTCGATGACGCTACCCGTGGTTGTGCCAAAGGGAATCTCGCTGATGACCAGCGTTTTGTTGTCGAGCTTCGAGATGGTGGCACGCACCTTTACCGAACCGCCACGCAGGCCGTCCTTGTAGTTGCTCACATCAATGCTACCGCCCGTCAGGAAGTCGGGGAAGAGCTGGAAGTCCTCGCCGTGGAGGTATTTGATAGCCGCCTGGCAAATCTCGCCAAAGTTGT
The DNA here is from genome assembly GCA_963535845.1 of uncultured Alloprevotella sp. GTDB lineage: Bacteria > Bacteroidota > Bacteroidia > Bacteroidales > Bacteroidaceae > Alloprevotella. Next base: position 996 of record CAUSYJ010000015.1, on the reverse strand, counting down.
GGGGCAGGATCTTAGCACTCAGTCCGACGGCGATACCCTCTGCGCCTTGCGCCAAGAGCAGGGGATATTTCACTGGTAGTGCCACAGGCTCTTTCGCACGCCCGTCGTAGGAGAGTTTCCACTCCGTAGTTTTCGGATTGAAAAGGATGTCGAGGGCGAGCTTCGAGAGGCGCGCCTCGATGTATCGCGGAGCCGCAGCCGAGTCGCCCGTTAGGATATTTCCCCAGTTGCCCTGCGTGTCGATGAGCAGTTCTTTCTGACCGAGCTGTACGAGTGCCCCCCCGATGGACTGATCTCCGTGGGGATGGAAGTGCATCGTGTCGCCCACAAGTCCCGCCACCTTGTTATAGCGTCCGTCGTCGGCACGCTTCATCGCATGAAGAATACGCCGCTGAACGGGCTTCAAACCATCGGCAAGGTGAGGCACAGCGCGCTCCAGAATAACGTAAGAAGCATAGTCAAGAAACCAGGTCTGGTACATTCCCGTAAGCTGGTGTTTCCTTGCTTCGTCCTGCAAGCCCGTTGGCTGATAAGAGGAATGCTCCTCCGGCTGTAAGTCTTTATCTTTTATTTCGTCGGACATGAACGTAAAATCAATCTGTTTTCACGGTCTATTGCGCGGTTTTCGGTCACAATAAGCCAATTATTATGCAAAAATACAAAATTTTCGCCCTTACTCTCGTTCATTTCCCGAAAAAAACCTATCTTCGCGCCGCAATGTCGTTAGGAAGGCTTGGGTTGCACTGTAGTTTCCATATCTGTTCCCCCTCCCTCTCCTACCGCACATTCCGCGCCTGTGGCGAAATTGGTAGACGCGCCAGACTTAGGATCTGGTGGTTTATGCCGTGTAGGTTCGAGTCCTATCAGGCGCACCACAACCCTCCCCCGACTGCTTCCCAGAAGCCGTCGGGGGAGGGTTTTGGTGTAGGTGATATGTCTAGAACATAAAATCCCCGACGCACTATGTGATACATTTGGGGCGGGGTTGAGTTTCGC
>CAUSYJ010000014.1:0-20515 GCA_963535845.1 uncultured Alloprevotella sp. | reverse complement strand
AGTTTTGGTTATTTACGTATTTGTTTGCGACAATGCCTTTATACTAAAAGCGTGCCAAATATGGGAAACTAAAGTGCAAAATAAGAAAAACAAGAGAAAAACTATCTCCTGAATCATCAGATAGGTGGTATTTATCAGCAAACAGCGCGTCCTGTCCCATAAGTCTATCCCCCTCGTAAATATCCTTATTGTGTCAGCTGACGCAATAAGGAAGCCAGCCGACACAATAAGGCTGTCAGCTGACAACCTTATTGTATTTTTAGGCCCCTTTAAGTGGCATGAAATCAGGCTTTTAACTATGGAATGTAGATTTTCTAAAATCGAAAGAGAATGACTCCTTGGCTTTTTTCGTGCTACTATCAATCACTCTGCCTCCTTCTGTCTTCTTTCCTCGCTACTCTCTATGGAACGGTAGAGAAATCTTTTAGAGGAAAGGAATAAACGTCCTGTTTTTCGGCAAATGTTAGGGAAGTGAAGAAAGAGGGTAGTGTGCAGATAGTCTTTACTCTTTTGTCTGTGTAGCGTTTTTTTCTTGTCTGATTTATGCTTATTTTTGCAAATAATAAAATTGAATACGATATGGACAATAGAATGAAAGATTACCTTCCACCTATGGATACAGAAAAGCTCAATGCGCTTTTCGAGATAGAAAATGCCTTCAAAGCTGGTAAACTGTCGGCTGCCGAAGCCCAACAGCAGATCAAAGAACGTGTGGGAAAAGTTAGTGCCTATCATGTGGCTTACATAGAACAAACGATGACGGAAGAAAGCAGCGATGAATGTATCCGCGAGGATGTGCATTCCGTGATAGATATGCTGGGCGATGCCATCGACAATAGTTTGCCCAATCTTCCCGCCGACCACCCTATCATGCACTATCTCAAAGAGAACGAAGAGATGAAGCGTTTGCTCTTGGCGGTGGAGGATTTGGTGCAATATCCCATGATTAAAAATCAGTGGATAGAGCTCTACGAGAAAATCAGTCAATACCCCTTACACTACAAGCGCAAGCAAAATCAGCTCTACCCCGTGCTTGAGCAGAAAGGTTTTACCCGCCCCACGACCACGATGTGGACTTTCGATGATATGGTACGCGATGAAATCAGAGAAGCCGAACGCTTGTTGCGCGAGGACAACGAAGATGCTTTCATCAAGCAGCAAGAACGCGTGCTGCTATATGCGCGCGATTTGATGCAGAAGGAAGAGTTCATCCTCTATCCCACATCTCTCGCTCTCATCAGTGCTGAAGAATTTGAGGATATGAAGAGTGGCGATCAGGAAATCGGCTTTGCCTTCTTCGAGGTGGAGCATACCGCAGCCGAAGTGAAGCCGCAAGCTGCCCCCGCTGCTCACAACGATTTTGCCAACGACCTGCAAGCCCTGCTCGCTAAGTATGGTTATGCTGACAAAGGCAACAACATCCTGGACGTTGCAACGGGAAAACTCACCCTGGAGCAGGTAAATCTGATCTACAAGCACTTGCCCATCGACATCTCCTTTGTGGACGAGAATGAACTCGTTTGTTTCTATTCCGACACCGACCACCGCATTTTCCCGCGTAGTAAGAACGTCATCGGGCGCGAAGTGATGAACTGCCATCCGCGCAAGAGTGCCCACATCGTTCGCGAAGTGATCGACAAACTCAGAAGTGGCGAGCAAGACAAGGCTGAATTCTGGATCAATAAGCCAGGATTGTTCATCTATATTATATATGTGGCTGTGCGCGACAAGGAGGGCAACTTCCGCGGTGTACTCGAAATGATGCAGGATTGCACACACATCCGCGCTTTGGAAGGTTCGCAAACGCTGCTCACCTGGAGCAATGGCGATGCCCCAGCAGCTGCCGAAGCACCCACCCAAGTTGAGACGGAACAAACCGAAGCGGCCGAAACGCAAGCCGTGACGGAGATCACGCCACAAACGCGTCTGAAAGATCTCCTTGCGCAATATCCCACGCTCAAAAGTCGTTTGCCCGAATTGGATTCCAAATTCAAAATGCTCAATACGCCGCTTGGTCGCCTCATGATAGGAAAAGTGGACATACAAGCCATGAGCGACCGCACAGGTATGCCGCTCGAACAGCTCATCGAAGGGATAAAGAAACTCATTCGCTGATTGCTTGTAAGAATCATATTGTAAAACTTCTTCCGCCTATGGACGTGCCTCCCCGCATCTCCATAGGCGTTTTTCTGCTTCCCAGATAGAGCCAGCGCAACAAAACTTCTTTTGGTAGGCTGCCTCGATGGGACATCGTCCAACTCAGTGGCCCATATCGGTTCCAAGGTGCTAATCCGCGGCGGGTATACTTTCCTATTTTGTAGTTTTATGCTATCTTCGCCGAAAATGACAAAACAGAAAGATATGACAACAATACAAATCCCTTCGCTGGAGAAAATGCCGCAAGCAGTTGAGCAGTTTATCGCCGCTATGGCAGATCGAAAAGTCTTTGCCTTTTATGGAAAAATGGGGGCAGGGAAGACCACGTTTATCAAAGAACTCTGCAACGCGCTCGGTACGGACGACGAGGTGAATTCTCCCACCTTTGCCATCGTCAATGAATACGCCACGCCGCAAGGTCCTATCTTCCATTTCGATTTCTATCGCATCAAGAAAGAAGAAGAGGTCTACGACATCGGCTATGAGGACTATGTTTATTCGGGCAACCTCTGTTTCATGGAATGGCCCGAACTCATCGAAGATATGCTCCCCGAGGATGCCGTGCGCGTCAATATCGTGGAAAATGAGGACGGCACTCGCACGCTGACAATGGACGATCCGCAATAATCTCGCACATATCCCCAAAAGTAACGCATAAACATGAAAACACTTTCCGCCTTTTTCCTGGCCCTACTCATTGGTCTCCCAACCAGTGCGCAGAACTTCCGCCAACTGCGCGACGTGAAGGTGAACGAAACCTCCCTCGACCTTTCTAAAACCAACTGCACGGTGATTCCCCGCAACGCCATGCACTCGCGCTATCGGCTGCGGTCGCTCGTTTTGCCGTTGCAGCTCGACTCCGTGGGCAGCCAAGCCTTTTTTGCCTGCAAGGGCATCGGCGGACGCTTGCGTTTCCCCGCCACTACCCGCGTGGTAGAGGCTTCAGCGTTCAACGGTTGCAGCAAATTGCGCGAACTCTCCTTTGAGGGAACTACGCGCCTCGCTCCTTTTGCCTTTGCCAATTGCAGCGGCCTCCGCACTGTGCGCCTCTCGGCCCTTGTGCCACCCATTTGCGCCGACAATGCCTTCGACGGTATCGACCTCCGCCGCGTGGAACTCATTGTTCCGGAGCGGGCTCGCAAGGACTACCGCCGCGCACCAGGCTGGCGACATTTCTTTGGCAAAAAGGAAATGGCAAACGTGTGCCGTCCCGAGGAGATTCTCGTCCCCAAACCGCTGACGCTGGAGGTGTTTCCCGAAGAAACCTTTGAGGAAGCAGCGGAGAGCAGCGGCAAGCGGAAACGCATCCGCCATCGCCCCCTCACTTGGGCCGATGTGATTGGCGTGGAAGCCCCTCAAGAATTGAACAACGAAAAGTTGCAAGCTGAGCGCATACTCGCAGAGCGCACGGCCTATATGAAAGTGCGTCGCAAAACAGGTCCGACCATTCAGCTCCAACTCGACGCCTCTCTTCCCAACGATGAAGCCTACACTTTAGACATTTCCAAAAAAGGCGTAGTGCTCAAAGGCAAGACTGCCGCCGGCGTGTTCCGCGGACTGATGACGCTCGAACAGCTCTGCATCGGTAACGGCTCAGGGGCGCGCTCTGAGAAAATCCCCGCCTTGCACATTGCCGACCAACCACGTACGCAGATCCGCGAATTGATGGTCGACCCCGTGCGCCATTTCATTCCCTTTGCCGACTTGAAGGCCTTTGTCGTGGAAATGGCGCGCTATAAATACAATGCGCTGCACCTCCATTTGGTGGACGATCAAGGCTGGCGCATCGAGATCAAGAAGTATCCGCAGCTCACGCAGAAAGCCTCCGACCGTGTGGGCATGGATGATATGCCCGAGCGCATCAGTGGTTTCTACACCCAGGCACAGATGCGCGAACTCGTCCGCTTCGCCGCGCAGTATCACGTTATGATTATCCCCGAGATAGAACTACCAGGACATGAGGTGGCTGCCGTCCATTGTTTCCCGCAACTGTCGTGTGCCAAGAAGCCCGTACCCATTCGCTTGACGTGTGGCGTGAGCAACGAACTGCTCTGCCCCGCCGAACCCTTTGTTTATGAGTTTCTCGACAATGTCCTTACGGAGTTGGCCGATGTATTTCCAGCTCCTTATGTCCATCTGGGAGGCGACGAAGCAGGTCAGCCACCTTTGGGCGCATGGAGCGATTGTCCCGCTTGTCAGGAGCTGAAGCGCAAAGAAGGCTATACGGAAAACTGGCAGTTGCAGCAGTATCTTTTCGACCGCGTCATCGATCGCCTCAAGGCGCTGAAGAAGACGCCGATGTATTGGTACGAGCAAGAATTCAAAACGATACAACCAGGCTGCGTTGTCTATGCTTGGCGTCATGGTCTGACAAAGACGGCCATCGATGCAGCCGTGCGCAACAAAGCTCAAATCATGCTCTGTCCTGGCGAACACTGCTATCTCGACTATCCGCAGCAGCGTGGCGATATGCCGGAGGTGAACTGGGGAATGCCCGTCACCACGCTTCAGCAGACTTACCGCCTCGATCCCGCATGGGGACAGGACAGCACCTTTGTGCGTCAGAACCTGCTCGGCGTTAGTGGCACACTTTGGAGCGAATGTATCAACTCCACGGAGCGCCTTTACTATCAAGCCTTCCCCCGCGCCGCCGCCTTGGCCGAAGCAGGTTGGAGTTTTCCCTCACGCCGAAACTACACCGATTTCCTCCGCCGTCTCCGTCCCCTCACCGACGACCAGCAGCGTCGCGGCATCGCCGTAAATCTGTCGGAAGGATTGAAGGAAAAATAAAGCTGAATAGGGCGTTTTTCAACACAATAATAGCCGCAGTAAATGAAATTACTGCGGCTATTATTATATGTATATGCGTTAGCATCAGAGCTTTGTTCCTACGCGAGCATAAGCTTTGAGTTCAACATCGAAGCGGAGCATGGAGTAGGCCGGAATACCGGAGCTACCGAGCAGGTTGTTAGAGCCATAAGCCAAATCGCTGGGGATATAGATGCGCCAGCGGTCGCCAATGTGCATATGTTGCAGAGCCGTTTGCATGCCTGAAATCTGCTTGCTCACGAGGAAGTGGCGCGGAGCTGAATGGGTTGTGCTGAAAATGTCCTCTTCATTGATTGTCTGACCGGAATGGTCGATGAGTTTCCCCGTGGGATAGCTGGCCGAAGGGATGAGGCGCACCATATAGTTCATACTGACGGAGTCGGTATAGAGTGGGCATCCACTGCCAGTTCCCTGCTTCACAACCTCCACGCAGATAGAGTCGTTGATGGAAGTTTTCGTATCGTCCGTATAGCCGAAATAGCGATAGATGCGATAGTTGCAGTGGGCTTCCCAATCGGAGCCATACTGCGCCTTGGCCGTAGCGATAGCCGCTTTGGCTTGTTTCATGTGTTCGGCAAAGGCAGCTGTGTTCTGTCCTTTCCAGTTGTTAGCGAAATCGTCATTTTCGGAATTGAGATGTTCCGAGCAAGAGGCGAAGGTCAGCACCAAGGCTGCTGCCGTCAGCAGGATTTTGAAAAGATTTTTCATAATGCTGATTGTCGAAGGAAATTATCTGTCCCACTCCTCACTGGATGAGAAGTGGGACAGTGTTGTTATTACTGCAATTTTTTGAGGAGGCTAGTAATGGATACCTTGTCTTCGATGAGCGAACGAAGCTCGCTGATGGGCACGCGCTCCTGCTGCATTGTGTCGCGGTCGCGAAGCGTTACGCAGTTGTCAGTCAGCGTATCGTGGTCGATAGTGATACAGTACGGCGTACCGATAGCATCCTGTCGGCGATAGCGCTTACCGATGGTATCCTTTTCTTCATATTTGCAATTGAAGTGGAACTTCAAATCGTTCATGATCTCACGCGCCTTTTCGGGCAGACCGTCTTTCTTGATGAGCGGCAATATGGCCAGTTTCACCGGAGCAAGGGCAGCGGGCAGTTTGAGCACTGTGCGCGTCTCGCCATTCTCGAGCTGCTCTTCTTGGTAGGAGTGGCACATCACCGAGAGGTACATACGGTCCACACCGATACTTGTTTCGATGACGTACGGCGTGTAGCTTTCTTTCGTTTCAGGATCAAAGTATTTGATACTCTTTCCGCTGAATTTCTCGTGCTGTGTGAGGTCGTAGTTCGTACGGCTGTGGATACCTTCAACTTCTTTGAATCCGAACGGCATCTTAAACTCGATGTCGGTGGCTGCATTGGCGTAGAAAGCCAGCTTCTCATGGTCGTGGAAGCGATAGTTTTCAGCACCGAAGCCCAGAGCCTGGTGCCATTTCATACGCATCTCTTTCCAGTTTTTGAACCAGTCGATTTCAGTTCCGGGCTTCACGAAGAACTGCATCTCCATCTGTTCGAACTCGCGCATACGGAAGATGAACTGACGGGCAACGATCTCGTTGCGGAAAGCCTTACCGATTTGGGCGATACCAAAAGGAATTTTCATGCGGCCCGTCTTCTGCACGTTGAGGTAGTTGACAAAGATACCCTGTGCCGTTTCGGGGCGGAGGTAGATGTCGCTTGAACCATCAGCAGTAGAGCCCATAGATGTTTTGAACATCAAGTTGAACTGGCGTACATCGGTCCAGTTGCGCGTGCCGCTAATGGGGTCGACAATTTCCTCATCGAGGATGATTTGTTTGAGTGCTTGCAGGTCGGTGCCATTCATAGCTTCTTTGTAGCGCTCTTCGAGGGCATCACGCTTTGCTTGGTGCTCAAGCACGCGTTCGCTTGTTTCGCGATATTTCGCTTCGTCGAAGTTGTCGCCAAAACGTTTGCGTGCTTTGGCCACCTCTTTCTCTATCTTCTCATCGTATTTAGCAATTTGATCTTCAATGAGAACATCGGCGCGATAGCGTTTCTTTGAGTCGCGGTTGTCGATGAGGGGATCATTGAAAGCATCCACGTGACCGCTGGCTTTCCAGATAGTGGGGTGCATGAAGATGGCACTGTCGAGGCCCACAATGTTATCGTGGAGCAGCACCATGCTCTGCCACCAATACTGCTTGATATTGTTTTTCAGTTCCACACCGTTCTGACCGTAGTCATATACAGCGCCGAGTCCGTCGTAGAGTTCGGAAGAAGGGAATACGAAGCCATATTCCTTACAATGAGATACTATTTTCTTGAAAACGTCTTCTTGTTGAGCCATGATAGCTATTTAATTGATTGATTATTGTGTGCAAAGATACCATAAGCCCCTCGGAAAGCAAAGCAATTAAAGATTTTTGTAGGTCTTTCGGATGAGGAGGCATAGAGAGGCGGCTCATTGTTTTGCCAGCATTTGATGCACAAAGAGTTTCACTTGTTCCCAATCGTAGTAGGGAGCAGTGTCGGAAGGGATAGGGATGCGAGTTTCGCGTTCGTTGAGCAACACCTTCACAAGTATGCGCGGATTTTTCCGTGAACGGTAGAACACGAGTTGCAAGTTTGCACCCAGCGGAAAAAGCTGATAGCTACGCCAATGAGTGGCCACCTCCTCCGAAGTGGGGGCTTGTAGCGAGCATCCGTTGAGGTTGAGCGCTTCGCAGAGGCGCAGCAGATTCTCTTCGTTGCCAAAGCAGAGCATTGCACTTGGCTGCTGACGCTCAACGCTCTTTTGGACTTGTTGCTCGATGCGACTCATGAGCAGTTCTGTGGTCTCCTTGCCTGCATCGAAGCACGGCGTTCTGGTATATTTTCGGAAGATGCTATAATTGTCGTCCCGCCAGTAGGCGTAGCATTCGTCCCGCGTGAAGATGCGGAAAAGGTCGAGGCGGCAATCCAAACTCTGGATGTTGGCTGCCAGCAAGAAGAGCTGTTGAAATAGAGAGCAGGCCTCGATGTGTTGGCGGATGTAAATCGTGTCGTTGAAAAGGCAACCCATCAGCCGATAGGGATTAACGGAGGACAGTTCCGTTGTGTGGGCACTGATGAGGCCTGAAAACCAACTGTGGCTGGCGATGTCGGTGGAGAATTGCAGGTGTGGGTTGAGTGCCAATAATTGTGCACATTGGCTCTGCATAGATTGCTGACAGTGGAGCGAAGGCGTTGATACCACCTCTATGGTTTTGGCGCGGCCGAATATCTCTTTGTGCCGATAGAACATGCGGCGCGCAATGCCCCGATGCTGTTCGATGCCAGCCCGCGTGATTTCTCCGTAGTGGCCTCGTGCCAAAGTGGCGAGCGAATCCACCTCTGCCAGCACCTCTCGGCCCAAGGCTGTCAGTTTTCCCGCTGCCTGAGCACGCTGCAAGATTTGGCGCGGCCGCTCATAGTCCGTGTCTTGCATCAAATAGCGCGAACCGTTGCGCGCAAAGAGTTGGAGCGCAACGGGAGTATAGCCGCGGGGAATAGGTGTGCTTTTCTCTTGGCGCGGTTCCTTGTAGACATATAAGCTCCCCGCCGCGCGATAGAGATCGGCGTAGATTTCCTGCCGTGCATCCGTAGCGGGTGTGTCGTGCCACGGCCACAGCAGGACAGAAAGCAAGGTTGTCAACAAGTTCAATAGCATCATGTTGCGCAAGATACGTGTTTATTTTCGTTAGGTCAAAACTTTTCCTAAAATAATTCCTATCTTGCGCTTTCAAAACTCCGACACATTGAAAATTCTATCTCTCTTTTTGTCCCTTTTCTCCCTCTGCGCCGTGGCTCAAACCGCGGTGCCAACGTTCCGTCCCGATAGTGCCCACCTGGGCGTGGCACTGGAAGTGATGCCCGGCCGTGTGCTCAAAATCGACCCTTACGAGCGGATGTGGCTGCATGAGAACAAGAATGTGAGCATAGGGGTGGCACTGAACTATCGCACGCGCCCCGAGGATGCCGACTCCTTTGCGACGGACTACAACTACCCGACGTTCTCCGTTGGGTTGCTTTGGGGCAATTACCACAATGTGACGATGCACAAAGAAGCAGCACCCGATTGGGGACAGGCCGTACCTGTCGGTTATGTGTCGCGGATGGGGCAGGTGTGGACGCTCTATGGCGGTTTCTTGCGCCCTTTGCTCCGTCGCCCCCATTGGGAGGTGGACTATGCCCTCAATTTTGGAGTTGGCATGGCTTCGCGTTTCTACAATCGGTATAATAATGTCGATAACGAACTCTTGGGGAGTCGCTGGAATATTTATTTTGGTGCTGGACTTCGCGCTTCCTATTGGTTTTCGCCGCATTGGGCGATGCAGTTGGGCATGGAATTTCGCCACCACAGTAATGGTGCGCTCGATCGTCCCAATAAGGGGGAAAACTCAGTGGGACCGAGTCTGACTCTCCTCTATTATCCTTCAGCTCCCGCGGAAGATCTCCGACCGCAACAGGCCGAGAGCGGAGCGCCGTCCTCCTTTGTGCGCCGCTTCTATTGGGGGGCGCAGTTGGGCATAGGTGGAAAATCTCTTTTGGAGGATTGGATTAAAACGCAGTATAACACGTCTCCGTCGCACCCCGACTATCGCACGGGACATTTCCGTATCTATCCCACTTACAGTCTGCAATTCAATTTCATGTATCGCTATGCGCGGCGCTGGGCAAGCGGGCTGGGACTCGATCTCAACTATGCGCAGGCGGCTCACCATATTGCTGCGCTCGATCGTGCAGCAGGTGTCCAGTTGCCCCACTCCCCGTGGTCGGTAGGCCTTGCTGCTCGCCATGAAGTTTTCTATCATCATCTCTCGTTAGCTATGTCCTTAGGCGTTTATCTCCACCGCCAAATGGGGCAGGAAGCCAAGTGGGAGGAAAAGCCCTACTATGAGCGCATCGGCCTGCGCTACCACTTCCCGCGCTGGAAGGGTTTCTATCTTGGCGGCGATGTGAAAGCCCATCTCACCAAGGCCGATTTCACCGAATTTGTTATAGGCATGGAGTTTTGAAAATCCCATACAGTAGTCTCCCACTTACTCTCCCGTTTGTGTGGCTTTTCTGTCCACGCTTTCAGTGCGACACCGCCGGTGTCGGAGGATGGTGCTGCTTACAGTCCACGGGTTCTCCCTCACTATCGTTCGGGTATCACCCGCGGTTACGCATGGTGCGCCTCCTCCGGAGGCGTGAGTTTTTTTTGTCCACTATTTCTTTGCGATCTCCCTCCTTTTGTGCATCTATCACCTTTTATCGAAATGTTCTCACCCACTGTTCCCGGCGGGGACACCCCATGCTTAACCGTGGGTGATGCCCGAGCAGAGCGAGAGAGAACCCGTGGGTAAGTGATATAGAACTTTCCGACACTGGCTGTGTCGCACAGCATCCACGTTGCCGCTAACTCTGTCATTCGCTCCAGTGCTTTTTCTACACCCTTTCTGAAGGAGCAGAAAAAGTGCGATAGAGCGCGGCGTAAATATCCTTATAGCGTTTGAAAATACAATAAGGGCGTCAGCTGACAGCCTTATTGTATCAGCTGACGCAATAAGGATATTTTTTGCTTCAGTAAGTTGAGATGTTAGTTGTTTATAATCAATGGTTTATGTGTGCAGGGCGTGAGGCTACTTTTGCTTCTGCCTGTTATAGGGGCATAGATCAATGGTGAGTTCCTTGTGTTGCTTATCTGATAGGTGCATATTTTTCAAGAGATTTAATAGTTCCTCTTGGCGGGGTTGCCCTAAAGTCATACGATACCAAGTGAGCACATCGATGAGGCGTTGGTATTTATATTTGTCGCGACTGAGTGGATAGAGCGGCACTATTCGTTCGATCTCTTCGAGCTTTTCGCGCTGTTCCTCTGTGAATTGGTCCATCGGTAAGCACCAGTAGGGTACAATGTCGGAAAAAGAGCCTTTCAATTCGTCATATCCCATGTCGAAGAGTTTGTCCCACGTGTGATAAGTTTCACTACTGTATAGTTTTGCCACATTTCTGCGAATGGCCAAACATTTATAGCGGTTGATGCGGCCTTCACGTTGATCGAGATCGACGGGGTTGGAGGGGAGATTCCAATGCACTATCTTGCGGGCGTACCAATGGAAGTCCAAGCCTTCTTGCCCAATGGATGTGGTGGAAAGGATGAAAGGACGGAAAGGTGAGTTGAAAGCCATGCGGATATTTTTGGAGCGCACCACGGATTTGTCTGTGATGGTTTTATCGATAAAAGGAATGGCGAAGTGGCAGCGCATCTGCTGTTTTTTCTCCTCCTTGCCCAAGGAGTCCTTGGTGTCGATGCTCAGATGGCTGGTGCCGATAATCGCCTCGGTGATGCTTTTGCCCAAAGAGTTGGTTTGCAGCATGTGGGCGTACTCATCGAGCACAGCTTGCAAATTGCCCGCGGCGCAGTAGTCGAGGACGGATTCGTAATAGTTCTCCTCGCTTTTTTTGCTGTATAGAACATCAATAACGGCAGCACTCTCGGATTTGTTGAAAACCGAAATAATGGCTTTAGCCACCTTTTGGGCGTCGTCATTGTTGCCTGATTGGCGGTAGGCGCAGACAGCCGGTGAGGCGATGGCGATATTTGTCAGAACGTCTAAAGCGTTGGGCGGTATGTACAGATTGGTTATGTCTTCAGGCGTCTCCCCATCGAGAATCTTCATGATAGTGAGGAGGATTCTTGCATTGTTTCGTCCGCGTTGTGGTAAGGAACTGAGCAGTTCGTGTTCGGAAAATTTTTGTTGAATCCTTTGCTTGATTTCTTTTCGAATGGTGGAAAGTTCTTTGCCGTAGAAATCGGTGGGGGAGAAGACAGAAGCCAGTGTTTGGCAAGGGTATTCTAAAAGATTATCGGCCTTCAAACGATTCTCGCCATAACGATTCTTCTTCTGGGCGGTATAGCGTATTTGCTTATCACTTTCTCTCAATTTGCCAAAAGTGTAAAGTTCCTCGTAGTAGGACATCATCACGGAAATCATTCTGGGTACCATTTCCCATGAAGAGAAGAGTAGAATCTTAGAAAAACTTTTGGCTTCGTCAGTCTCAAAAACGCCTTCCGCCTTATAGTAGGGATAAGAAGCCGGAACCCACAATAATAGATGCGTCTTCTTTTTGCGGTATTCTCCAAAAACAAGGTCGTGGAGATATTTCAGTTTGCCGCTGCCAGGACCGGTCCTTTTAGCGTCATAGTTGTTGATTCTCTGTTTGGAGAGCAGCAGTGTACCCATTTTGTGACGGCCTTGATTGCCACTTTCTTGTAGAGCTTTCACGATGCGCTTCTTCAGTTCGTATTTGTCCATGAAGGAAAGCAGATACGGCGAAGATTTGACATACTCCATCGGAACATTTCCTAAGCGATTTTTAGGATTCTCCTCCGAAAGAGAATCCATCAGCTTTTGATATTCAGCAAAGGAAAGAATGTCCTCAGGAAGTACCTGCACATCCTCCACATATTTATCATTGATGATATGACTATTGAAACGCTCCGTGCGGCACATCACGCTGTATAGTTGTTCTTCCGCCGAGTTTTTTGCCGTGATAATTGGTTGCAAATTGACCACATCGGTGCGTTTGAGCGCAGCAGAATAGCGTTGCCAGATGAGCTGAAATTGTTTTGTCTTGTCTTTGCTGGCAAAGAGAAAATCCATCACTTTCACGAAGTCGTTGTAATGTTCATCCTTGCCGTCAGTGTTGAGCTCTTCGAGTGTAGAATAAGGTTTGTAGGGAGTGGCCGAAAGCAGCAGAATCTTCGTGTTGGAGCGTTTGTCGTCGAAGAACTTGTTTGCCAGCATAGATTGTTCGTCCTCGCCCTGTTCCAGGAGCGAGTTGAAGCGTTGAAACTCATCCATCACAACCAAATCGGGATCGAGCATATCAATACTTATCTCTGCAAAGATGCGTCGCAGCGTGTTGATGATGGAAGAGCGCTGTTGATAGTCGCAACCATTTTGGGCAAACTCCAAGAGTTGGTTCGCCGTTTCGTTGGAGAGCTTTGTTTGTAGTTTTTTATGGATCTCTTGTAGATAGTCCTCTCCACATTGTTGGATGGAGGAGTTGTAGCTATTGATAAGTTCTTGCCAATGTTTTACGCCACAACTGAGAAATTCCTTTACTTCGTTTTGATGAGTAGCAAAGCGAGCCATCCGGCACAAGATATTACAAATCAAAGCGCGTTCTTTGGCTATGCCTTGCGCACTATAGAAGCGGAAAGAGGTGGACGGAGTGAGCGGAATGATGGATTCGGGCATATTTCCCGTGCTCTGCTGCTGGGCAATGCGCTTTTCGGCTAACTTGATGTGGAGGTGCTGCATAGAAAGGCGGCTATCGCTGATGCTCATGCAGTTGTCAATGCCTAATTTCTTTATGTTTTGGTCGGCTATGTTTGCATTAGAACAGATATAGACCACTTTGAAGAAATCATCGTTCATCTCCTTGTGCCACTCTCTCACCAGCTGGATGACCTGTCGGGCAACAAAGGTTTTGCCCAATCCTACTTCATCGGCCAACAACACACGGCGATGCCCCAATTTTTTATAGATGTGGAGAATGCGTTCGGCAGTGGCGCGCTGGAAATCTTTTATGTCTTGGCTCATAGGCGTTTGATCTGTTGGATAACTTTTTCAAAAGTTTCGTACATCTCTTTGAAATTCCCTGGGATCACCTTTTCTTCTGCTTTATCGATAAGTTGCCGAATGGCAGCGATACGCTCGGGATGAGTGTAGGCTTTTCTGACCATATCTTCGTAGAGGGAAGTGCAGATTTGTTGTTCAATGGCAGAAGCTTTGTCGCTGTTGTTTTCGTTTTCCAACAGCTGAGTCTCCACGATGTATTGTTCTATGTCGTCGGTGAGCATGAAGGAGAGGTAGTTGATGAACTTTGCTTTGGTGTTGATAATAGAGCGGAAAATAGCTGTGTCCCGTTCTTCAGGCATTCCAGTTGTTGGAATTTTTATCACACGGCGTAAGTCGCCTGTTTGGATGACATAGAACTCAGTGAGCATTGATAGCTCCAAATCTGTAAATACTATTCCATCAGCTAAGTCTGATTCTATTCCTTCGCATCCTAAAGGATAGAGCGAAAGGGATTGTTTGGGGAGTTGGTTTTGGCAACATCGTATGGTGACGGAATAAAGAGAGTTGCACGGCTTTATTTCTGCTTCTTGTATGGCAGCAATGGCAGTACGCAGAACTATTTCGTTGGGTACGTCTTCCTTTGTTGTATCATCATCAGGAATTGCTTCCACCTTTTCAAACATACATTCATCGCTGTCGTTGATAAGTTCGCTGCGAAACTTATCGTAAGATGTTTTATAGGGAGAAAACTGCAACTGGAGTAGGAACTCAACATTGCGCCCAAAGCCATTTGTCGTGGCATTGGTAGAACCAAGATAGAGGCGGTTATAACTTTGGTTGCCTTCTTGAGAACGAATGAAATACACTTTTTCGTGTAAGTCTACTATCACATCTTTTTCCACTTTGTCCGTTAGCACCTCCTTTGGAGCATAGACGCCATGGTTGAATATTCGCATCATTTCTGGCTTGATAGAAGAGTGTCTTGTGATCAAAGTCTTTTTTGCATTGGGAGTACAGCTCATCATTTTCTTGAGTACGTTGTGGTCTACAAAAGGAGATATAATGAGCATCTCCGCTGCGTGCTTCAAGATGTTTTGTTCTAAGCATTCTGTGGTTCCATCGTGCTGGGAGATACCCATAGGAAAGAAGTTATAATCTTCAAAAGGAGAGTCCTCTAAATTGAACCTTTCAATGCAACGAATGTCTTCGCAAAAGGCTTTGATCTTCTTCTTGATCGTAGAACACTCTTCCTTCTCGATGAGCCATGCAAGAAAGTCGATGAGTGGAGCGTGCTTTTCCCTGGCCTTCTCCGTGGCAAGTTCCGTTTCGATTTTTCCTACCATTTCGCACACTATGTCCAAATCGTGGGAGCAGGTTAGATTTCGTGAGAGCACTACCAGCTTAATTTGTTTTTCGCCCGTTTCGGGATTTGTCTCTTTGATGACCCACAGTTTCGGGTGGAAGTTGATGTAGCCGTTACCTTTATTGGGCAAAGTTACTTGCACAACGCTGCGCTCCAGGAGTGAGTATAACTTGGAGTTGGCTTGTGGCACTGCGATGCAACCTGCATTACAGAATACGGCAAACTTATCCGCAGAGCGATTGATGGCTTCTAAAATGAAATGTGGCGAACGTATGGTGTCCTCGGTCAAGTCTACCATGGTTCCCAACATGAAGGGAACCGAAAGCAGCGTAGGCATATCCAGACTATAAGTGGTGCAGATTGCATAATCCACTACAAAGCCATCGCTCTGCATCACTTCGGTATAGACAATATCATTCCATAAAGTATCCGTCATGGTTTTATGTCTTTTCTTAGTTCATCCGCAAAAATCTTCACTGTTTCCCATCGATAGGAAAGTTTGTAAAAGTGGATGCGTTTTTTAGGATTGTAGGTGTAAGCAGGATTTTCTATTTTTCGGCGCGATTTCTTGACGTCCTTCTCACGCTTGATAATGAGTTGGTCCAAGGCGCCTCCCACTTGCGTGTCGTTGGCGAAGAGCCGTTCTGTAACGTTTTTACAAAATCTCTTACTGCTATTCTCACTGATGGTTATAGCATTTAGAACCTTGTCGATATCTGTGCCGCTATTGCGAAATTCCGCGAGCTTCTCCTCAAAGAGCGTGCGCAATTCTTCGTCTTGATATTGAGAGAAAATATAGTTGTAGCGAATATGTATCATGTACATAAGGTCGGCGAAGCGCCTCGCTAAGTCTTGAGTTTCTGCTAAATCTGCGGGAAGAAGAGAGATCGGGATTTGCTCAAAAGTTTCAGCTATCGGGAAATCTGGATTGTCCACAATGTAGCGCAACAAAGAGTTTTTGCACTCTTTGGCATTAAGAATATGGTCGACAATAAAAGCTTTATCCTTCGCAGTAAGGTCTAAAGAACACCGCTGCGTGAAATCATAATCAACATTGGGGAAGGAGCAGAACTGAAAGAAATTGGGTTTTTCTCCCGTGTCATTATTCGTGTCTTCATCCTCGCTCTTGATAGCTTTTGGTGCGTTGTGAAGAGCTTTTGAAGCCGAATAGATAAGCTCGTACAATTGCGTGCTACGTAAGATTTCAAAGGTTTGCAGCCCCGTATTGTAGATGTAGGCGGGGTCGTATTTTACATAATTATTGGAGTTCTTATTGATCATGTCGCTCCCCGTAATGCCCCGTTTGTCTGTGCTTCCCTCATAGAGGTTTTTTGTCATAATTTTCTCCAACCGTATTATTTCAGCTTTCACTTCATTGGGGCGGTTGTAGCGTTTCTCCGTAGCTTTGCGATAGAGCTGCGGCATGAGCGAAAAGTATTTTATATGTTTTTGCAGGGTGGATATACCTGGAAACATCTTATCGGCGAAAGCGTCTCGAATTCGTCCAATGCCTAATTCATCAAGCGCGACAGACTCCGAAGTCATCTTCAAAACTTGCAACACCCGAGCCTGTTCTTCTTTGTTGCTATGTATGTATCCCAGTTTCATTTTGTTTCTCGTAGTAGTGTCTTAAAAGTGTCTACATTTACAGTAGCGGTAGTTGAGAGGCGATATGGACGGAGACCGATCTTTGTGAGGAGTTGGTCTTTGAGCACATCGCGTTGTTGCTGTACTTCACTATTATGATGAAAACTCCACCCATCTACTTCTATTGTTTGAAGTGGTTGTTTGGTGAGTGAATTATAGATGAGAAAATCTACATGCGTGAGTGGGTTTTCAGCAAAGCTTCTTTCTTCATTAGTCAGTAAACTCCAATCTCCAATCAGTTTTGATAACGGATAATGACATACTACTTCTGTGTTGATCAAATTTAATTCAGAAATAGCTGTGAGAAGTGTATCATAAATAAGGTTTTCAGAAAAATGTTCAGAGATAGCCGGGTGAGCAGCTTTGTATGCCAATCGTTCTGCTGTATATTGTTTGTAGAGCAAATCAAAAACGGAGTGCAGCTTACTTTCCTGTACTTCAAAGTTGTTGTACTTTATGTAGGCTATGAGCTGTGCCAAATTAGATTCTGGCGGCATATCATTGCCCGTGGTGACGAAGCAAAGATGATTCTTTGCACGCGAAATGGCAACATTGAGGAGATTTGCATCATCAGAAAATTCCGTTGGTTCATTATCTACCGTACTCATGATGATTGTGTCGCATTCTCGCCCTTGATATTTGTGTACTGTGCTTGCGATGTCTTTACCCAACGTCTTATTGATTTCATCAGCTTGGTTGCGATAAGGAGTGATAATCCCCACACTGTCAGAGTGAGAATGTTCTGGCATAACCTCCTGTGCGATAACGTCAATCTCTCTCTGGTTTAAACGCTGGCGAGCATGATTGCCCTTTACGGTGCGAACTACTTTTAGTACGTTCTCTTCGTTATTATCAGTTGTCATCGTTATCAGTTCTCCATTGTAGAAGCACTGATTACAGAACTCAATAATTTTAGGGTGGCAGCGATAATGTTCTCGAAGTAGGGTGACAGGAACATTCTTGAAGACTTCGATGCAAGAGCTTAGGAAACTATGTGTTAAAGCGTTGTATTTGTCGTCTATATTATAGCTGGCCTGAATAGCACTCAATGCTAGTATTTCTTCAGGGCTTACAACATTGGGCAGTTGTTTGTCATCGCCAACAATCACGGCATTTGTGGCGCACGAAAGAGCTAAGGCACCTGTTTTTATATCCACTTGTGAAGCTTCGTCCATAATCACATAGTCGAATACTATATCTTTACTTATACAACTCTTGGCAGAATATGTGGTACTGAGTACAACGGGATATTCTTTTAGAAAATCTTCTGTTCGAGCTTTGATATCTTTGATGGAGAAAACTTTTCGTCCGCCAGTCCCATACCCGTATCGTTTTGCCATCTTGCTCTTCAATATTCCTAAAGAGGCCGAACGCAAATCTTTCACGTTTTGCTTGAGATTGATCGATTGAAGTGTTGATTCAATAGTTTGTAACTCTTGCTCGATTTCTGTTTTTCTTGAGTAGTAATAAGCTTTTTCTAGACTATCAGTGATAATATTTGGTTCTTTGTTGAGAAAGGAAAAAGTTCTATAGCCTAAGGAGAGAGTCCATTTTAGTCGGAATAGAAATCCTGGATGTTGTTCTTTTTCTATCTTCATCTGGTACAGATTAAATAGCTTCATTAGCAACCTCGAAGGCTTACTATAGAGCCATTTGTTATCTGTACTGCTTGTTCTCAGCATTTCTTTATATGTTGTCTCCTTTAGTAGTGCATCATACTCTGCCTTTAGTTGGGCATGGCGTAACTGACCATCAAAACCTTGCGACACGTTCTCTAGAGCTTCTTGTGCCTGCCGCATAGTTGTAGAGTCTTTTTCTATACTCCTCCATGTGGTCATGTTAGGATAGAACGTTTGGTTAGCTATGAAAGCTTCTTTATTCTTAAC
Source organism: uncultured Alloprevotella sp. (assembly GCA_963535845.1). Taxonomy (GTDB): domain Bacteria; phylum Bacteroidota; class Bacteroidia; order Bacteroidales; family Bacteroidaceae; genus Alloprevotella. Next base: position 2,068 of record CAUSYJ010000014.1, on the reverse strand, counting down.
ACTTCCTAGTTTTGCCACGATAAAACCAAGTCCTTCTGCTTCCAACTTTTCTGCTACGTTCTCTACCGCGGAGTTGTTGTTAGATACAACAAGTATGGTTTTTCCAGCTACGAGTAAATTGGATATGATATTAAGGATTGTTTGTGTCTTTCCTGTACCTGGAGGTCCTTGTATAATGCTCACTTGGTGTGTTAAAGCTGCTTCTACTGCTATTTTCTGACTAGCATTGCACCCGAAAGGGTAGAGCACTAATTTGGGTAAATTGTGTGTAGTTAGTTTGGTTTTATCGCCAAGATATTGAGCTAAGGGTACGTTATCGCGCATTCTATCCACCAACTCAAATTGCTTAGAGAGTATGTTTTCTTCATCTTTTGCCACTAATCCAGTTTCGGCTGCCATTTTGCATAAATAATCCCATATGGAGTTGCCGCCATTCTTATCTATAGGTGTGCGAGTGATGTAGACCTCCTTCCCCTCCAAGTTTTCATTATATCCATTGGCGTAGCTGACGCGATAAAAGGTGTAACGCCCGTCGGTAAAGCGTAACACTTCTGTTGCGTTGGTGATATGTCTGTTCTTGATGTATAACCCCTTTTCGCTAAGATTTATCTTTACGGGAGCAACAAGGTACAGCAATCGTGCTTTATTATAGTTGAATATATGCGTTGAGGAAGAGAAGCGAACAGCCCACAGGTCGTTGTGAGTTAAACTGATAGAAGATACATGCTCTGTGATAAACATTCGCTTATTATCACGTTGCTCCAAATCTACTATCATACATTGTTTTGGATCCATCTACATTTTTGGATATAGAATAGCTCTCTGCTAAGCAATATGCTCTACTCAAAATAGAAGCAGAGGGAGACCATGTTGAAAGTGGCACGGTCAACGCTTTGTGTGAAGAGATATTGTGAAGAATCGGTCAGGTCAGGGCGATTCTTACGGAGAATATTGTTGAGGCCGAAGCTGAATTTGAGTTCGGGGATGAGCTTGAAGTAGGGGAGGTAGAGATCGCAACCGAGACCTATTTCAAGGGTTGTGGTGTAGGGCGTGGAGCGAAGCAGTGTTTGTTTGCCGCTCGTGAGGTCGTACATGGGAGCAATTCCGGCAATCACGTAGGGGCGGTAGTTGTTGAAGCGGGGGCCGGATACTTTTAGGTCGATGGGCATTCCGATATAGCAGGACTTCATGTCTTGTGTCTTGGTTTCGCCATCTGAGAGGTTGCGGAATTTGATGTGTTTCGAACCGAAATGGAGTCCCGGACTAAGGCGCAGGTTTAGCCAAGAGGCCAGTTTCCAATCGCCCAAGATGCCTACGCTGAAGCCGAAGTTCTGCCCATCGTTCTCCGCCGTCCATTGTGCTACCGAGTTGGGGTCGATGTGGCCGCTATTTTGCAGTTTTATACCTTGATCGTGAACGCCAACGAAGAAACCGTAATGGAATTGGCGCTCGTCGATGTAGGGCTTGTTCTGAATTTTGCGCTCTTGGGCGATGCCGTTCAGAGCGAACAGCATAGCGAGCAGTAGGCAATATATGTGTTTGAGTGGAGTCATATCTCTAAACTTAACGGCGGGTCGCGGTATTTATTGTGTATGCTCTGCCCTTCTAGAATGTGTAGTTTGAAACGCACTGTTCCTAATCAGAAAGGAATATGAGAAGAAGAACGGTATGCTTTTGTAGTGGCGCGATAAAAAAGAACGGCTCCAAGTCCATATTCGACTTGAGCCGTTGAGTCTGTTGTTTTGTTGAAACAGAGGATTACTCGCCTGGAGCGATTGCGCCTGATGGGCAAACGTCTGCACAAGTACCGCAGTCAACACAAGAGTTAGGATCAATAGAGTAACGATCGCCTTCGGAAATTGCGCCGGAGGGACATTCGTCGATGCAAGTTCCGCATGCAACGCAGTCTTCGCTAATTACATAAGCCATAGTAGTAAAAATTAAAAATTTAAATTGTTGTTATGTTATGTTTCCAAAAGGAAATTGTTGCAAAGTTAGTGGTTCGCTCGAAACTCTCAAAACTTTTTCTGCTTTTTTATGAAAGAAAGCACGCATAGCTGTTTTCTGA
>CAUSYJ010000013.1:0-20737 GCA_963535845.1 uncultured Alloprevotella sp. | reverse complement strand
GTCTACAGATGCGCACAGCGGTACATATTCTGCAAAAATTTATAGCCGAGCTGTTAAAATAGGCTTTTGGACTGTAGCTACAGCCCAAGGAAATCTTACTACAGGCTGTGTAAATATGGGAAGCTCTACTGCCTCCGACCCTGGAAATACAGCCGCTGGAAAAGATATTACCGAGCTGAAAGGTAACTTCAACTACACCAATCCTAATGATAATTCTGCTAAGCAACCCTTCACAGGAAAACCCGATGCAATGCGGGTCTATGTAAAGTTTACTGGTAGCAAGAAGAAGGCCAAAGCCACAACTGTGCTTCACACGGAAGGATATTACCAAGACCCTCTGGGCAATTCCAATTATGTGAATGCTCAACTCGTGGCCACTGCCTCTAAGACAGATATCACGGCGCAGGACTCTTGGCAAGAGCTGACAATTCCTTTTGTATATGCTAATAAGGAATTGACTCCCGCCTATGCTTTGGTTTCGTTCGCCACCAGTGCCACTCCTGGAGATGGTGTAGAAGGCGACGCCATGCTTATTGACGATTTATCCTACATCTACAACTCCCAACTTGCCAGCGTCACTTACGACGGCGCAAATGTTAGCGTGGCAACGGCTATGAATGTAGCTAAGTCTTACGATCCTAATAAAATCGCACTGACGGCTAACGGCGTTGGAGCAAGCATCGAGAAAAGCTACAATGCAGCTACGGGCCTGCTCACCATCACGGTGAAGGGTAACGATGTATCGGTGAATCCTACCAATGTCCACACCTATACAATCCAGTTTGCTGCGACTTCTAATGCCCCAACACTGGCTTCTATCAGCGTAGGCGGTCAGTCGCTCGCCGATTTCGGCCTAACGTTCAACCCCGCCACTACCACCTACACGCTCCCCATTGCCTACCACCGCGGCATTGTGGTTGAGGGCGTGGCAGGCGCAAATAGTACGCTCATGAGAGACGAGGAGTTCTACGAAACTTACGCCCTCACAGAAAACGCTTTCTATAATGACCATAATAAGACCATTGAGCTGAGAGTGAAAAACTCCAGCGGCGACGAGAGAGACTATGTTCTCCGCTTTACCGATGCAGTAAGTGCCACCGAGTCGGGTGATTATCCCGGCGCACTCTCCGTGGTTCTTTCTACCACCGATGAAGGAAGCACTACCACCAATGCGTCTCCGCTTGCCAACGAACAGATCAGCTTGACGAAGAACAGCAACGGAACGTACAATATCTACTTGCCGAATTTCAATTTCTCAGGTCTCCCCGTTGGCAACATTTATGTACCCAACGTTCCTCTTGCAGGTAGCTCCATGAACGCTAATCGCACCATCCGCCTCACCTCCAGCGAGGAAACGGCAGTCGGTGCAGGACTGGGCCATTTGCCTGTGGTGCTGAAGCTCAACCTTATCAGCTCAGCCCATAAGCGCCTCGAAGGTGCTATCGACATTATCACGACGGGCACTACCAACCCGATACTCACAAGGTTCTCAGCAATCCACGTGGATTGTGTACCTTTCACTGTCAACGAGAATGCACCGCAGAATAGCGACGATAAGGACAATAAAGCCTATGCTAATCAAACGCTCTGGGGCTACATATCTAAGGCATCAACGAAGTTCATCCATCTCAACGAAGCTGCCGTGGGTAAGCCCATGACCTATGTTGACATGAGCGTAGCTACGTTGGCCGATGACGTAACCGCCAACGATTTGAAACAGGGTGCTGTTGCAGCTAACAACACGCTCTACTACCTCCCCGCCACCTCTACGCTGACGGGCAAGAACCTAATTGTCAACGGCCACACCACTGAGTTTGCGCTCAACGATGCCGTAGCTATCGAAGTGCCCACGCAGTTCTCTGCTGACAAGGCTTCTTACGATCGCAACTTCACCACGACGGGCTATACCACATTTGCCCTCCCCGTGGCAACAACAGCAAGCACGCTCAACGGTACAGTCTATGAGCTGAAGGGCTTCAACGCTGCCCGCTCCGCTTTCGACTTTGCCCCCGTGGCCAACATTGAGGCCAACAAGCCTTACCTCTTCGAAGCTAATAACGCAGCCCTCTTCGCCAATGGCACAGTAACGGTGGCTGTGGCCAATGCTGATACCGAAGTGAAAACTCATACGGGTGTCGGTGTGGAGCAAGAAGGTAACTACGGCGAAACCAAAGTGCTTGCATCGGATGCTACTAATACTTACTACGGCTACAGCAATGGCCAGTTCGTGAAAGCCACCACCGGCACGCTCAACCGCTATCGCACAGCATTCAGCGTAGCAAACACCGCAGCAGGTGCGCGCAGCTTCGCCATCAGCATCAACGGAACAGTCACGGGCATTATCACCCTCGACAACGGAACAATGAGCGTTGAGAAGGGACAAATCTTCGACCTCCAAGGCCGCCGCGTACTGACCACTAAGAAGGGCCAGACTTATATCATCAATGGTAAAAAGGTAATTCTCTAAAACATTAGCAACTATGCAAACTAAATATCAACGACCATCACTTCGAGTAATCGATCTCGAAAGCCAGAGTCTGATGAACACGAGTGCAGGTTCTACAGGCTATTCCTCACAGCCTGGCCAGAGCGGCGTAGTATTCGAATCACGCCCACAAGGCTGGAAAGCTTCCGACTGGAGTGCCGACGAGGACTAACCTCCTCCCACAACATCCAACCATATTTCCCCGACTGCTACTCATTCCGAATGGAGCGAGTAGCAGTCGCTTTTTTTGACGATGACTTGTTGTCTGAAAACGCGCAAAACATCTGCTTCAGCGGCCTCATCTCCTACATTGCCTCCCTTTGTTTGTTCCAAACTTCCGTCCATCTGTTCTTTTCGTCCTCCATTCGCCCTCTCCCCGCTCTTTTCCGCTCATTTTGTACCCCATTTCCACCCGTCAGCCTCCTTATTGTGTCGGCCAACGCCCTTATTCTGTCGGCCGACATCCTTATTGTGCGAGCTGACACAATAAGGAAATCCACGCTCAGGAAGGGGATGCTCGCCGCTCCCTCCCGTTCGCGCTCAGATTTGTGGCTTTCGTAGGAGGGAAAAGTAAGAATTTTCTTTACTTGTTTTAGCCCACGAATGAGCACGAAAAAGACGAAAGAGCACGAATCAGGATGGGGTGTCGGACAAGTCAGACTGGGCAGACAAATCGGACAAGTCGGACTCGTCCGAGAACCAAAGCCGAGCACTCCCCCTCATGGGGGAGATGGAGGGGGCTCTTCCCTCTCTCCCCCTGCGAATTTCAAAACTTCCTCTGCGTTTATTGTAAACATGGCTTTATAAGTTATCCGTATCTTTGCACCGTAGAAAATATAAAACGTACAAACAATGAAAACTGAAACATTTCCTGTAGAAGGACTGATGTGCGCAAATTGCGCCAAGCACACCGAAAACGCTCTCAAAAATGTGGAAGGTGTGGAGAATGCAGTGTGCAACTTTGAAAAATTGGAAGCACAAGTGACTTACGATCCTGCCCGTGTAACGCCCAACGAAATGGCCGAAGCCGTGGAGAAAGAGGGCTACAAACTCGTGGTAAAGTAGCAATAAATCGCTACTAAAGACAAACGGTAGAGAACATTGAAGAAAGCGTTCTCTGCATTTATCGCAAACACGGCTCTAACTGATAGAGCCGTTTCTTTGCTCCATAGAAAATATAAAACTCACAGATGATAAAGACTGAGACATTCCCTGTAGAAGGATTGATGTGTGCAAACTGCGCCATGCACACCGAACGCGCCCTCAAAAATATGGAGGGTGTGGAGAATGCAGTGTGCAACTTTGCCAGTTTGGAAGCGCAAGTGACTTACGACCCCGCCCGCGTAACGCCCAACGAAATGGCCGAAGCCGTGGAGAAAGCTGGTTACAAACTTGTTGTTCTTCAGCAACAAGCCGGTGCGGAGAACAATGTGACAGAGAACATTGAGGAAATGCGTGCGCAGAACTTCCTGCAAGCCAAACGCCGCACCATCATGGCCGTTCTCCTTACGACAGTGGTCATGATCATCAATATGTTCTTCGTCGAGAGCGACCCGCGCTTGGGCTACCCGCTCTGGCTGCTCGCCACTGTGGTGGTGTTCTTCGCCGGTAGGCAGTTCTACATCAACGCGTGGAAGCAACTCCAGCAGCGCACCTCCAACATGGACACGCTCGTTGCACTATCCACAGGCATCGCCTATCTGTTCAGCGTTTTCAACCTCTTCTTCCCACAGGTATTGGGCAAGGACGCCCATCTCTATTTCGACTCCTCTTGCGGCATCATCACGTTCATCCTCATAGGTCGCTTGCTCGAGGCGCGCGCAAAGGCCAACACGGCCACCTCCCTGAAAAAACTCATGGGATTACGCCCGAAGACGACGACCATCCTGCGTGAGGGACGACAGGAGGAGATAGAAATCAGCAAAGTAGTGTGTGGCGACCTCTTGCTCGTTCGCCCCGGCGAGAAGATACCCGTCGACGGAACGGTCGTTGAGGGTAGTTCGTATGTTGATGAGAGCCTGCTGAGCGGCGAACCCGTCCCCGTACTCAAAGAACAAGGAAACAAGGTGTTTGAAGGCACGCTCAATCAGAAAGGCTCGTTCTCTTTCCGCGCCGAAAAAGTGGGCGCACAAACGATGCTGGCGCGCATCATCGAGATGGTACGCGAAGCGCAAAACTCAAAAGCTCCAATCCAAAACATAGTGGACAAAGTGGCGGCTATCTTCGTGCCCACCATCATCGCGCTGGCGTTGCTCTCTGGTCTGCTTTGGTTCTTCTTCGGCAACGAGCCTGGCGGCAATCTCACGCGGGCTTTGCTCTCCACCGTCACGGTGCTGGTCATCGCCTGCCCTTGTGCGTTGGGACTTGCCACGCCCACGGCACTCATGGTGGGTATCGGACGGGCAGCGGAGAAAGGCATACTCATCAAAGATGCGGAGAGCTTGGAGACGGCGAAGCACATCGACACCATCGTGCTCGACAAAACCGGCACGATCACGGAGGGACGCCCTACGCTCTCTGAGCCGCTCACTGCTCTCACGCCCGAACAGCGCAGCATCCTCCTTTCGCTCGAAAACCGCTCGGAACATCCGCTGGCGCAAGCTCTCACCACCTCCCTCGCAGATGCGGAAGCGGTGGAAATCACAAACTTCCAAAGCCTGACGGGGCGCGGTGTGAGCGGTTCGCACAATGGCACTACTTATTTCGTAGGTAGCGAACGCTTGCTGAAAGAAAAAGTGCCTCATTTAGCGGCTCAATCGGAGGAGAAAACAGAAGAGGAGGCATTGACCACTATCTACTTCTTCACGCCCACCATCCTCATTGCCACGCTCCACATTGCCGACCGCGTGAAACCTACCTCCCGCACCGCACTCAAAGAGCTGGAACAAATGGGCATTGAAGTACACCTACTCTCGGGCGACAGTGAGAAAGCCACGGCTGCCATGGCGCAAACGTTGGGCATCACTCATTTCCGCGGTGGCGTCCTCCCGAAGGATAAAGCTGACTATGTGAAGCAGCTCCAAAACTCTGGACACCACACGGCGATGGCCGGCGACGGCATCAACGACAGTGCTGCGCTGGCACAAGCCGACCTCAGCATCGCCATGGGAAAAGGGGCGGATGTGGCGATGGATATTGCACAGATGACCATCATTCAGTCCGACCTCACACGCATTGCGGAAGCCATCCGCCTGAGCCGCAAAACCACGCGCATCATTCGCGAAAACCTCTTTTGGGCCTTCTGCTACAATGTCACGCTGATTCCTATCGCCGCTGGCCTACTCATCCCCCTCTGCGGCTTTGCTCTACCGCCCATGCTGGCCGCTGCTGCCATGGCGCTCAGCTCTGTGTCCGTCGTTAGCAACAGTCTGCGCCTCAAATGGGCGTAAGAAAAGTTACAATTTCCCCATTTCTTCCGAAATTACTACCTTTGTCCTATCATACAACCCTCTGAAATATGGCAAAAGAAGAAGTAACTCCGATGATGAAGCAATTCTACGATCTGAAAGCGAAGCACCCAGACGCAGTTTTGCTCTTTCGCTGTGGCGACTTCTATGAAACATACATGGAAGATGCTGTGACGGCATCGCGCATTCTCGGTATTACGCTCACCCATCGTAGCAACAAGGGACGAACAGGACAAACAGAGATGGCGGGCTTCCCGCACCATGCGCTCGACACCTATTTGCCGCGACTCGTCAGAGCGGGGAAGCGTGTGGCTATCTGCGACCAGTTGGAAGACCCGAAACTCACGAAGAAGCTCGTGAAGCGCGGAATCACCGAACTGGTTACGCCGGGCGTGGTTTTGGGCGACTCCGCGCTCAACAGCCGGGAGAACAACTTCCTGGCTGCGGTACATTTCGGGAAATCCAGTATTGGTATCGCATTGCTCGATATTTCTACGGGTGAATTCTTAGTGGCAGAGGGTACGCCCGAATATGCCGACAAACTTTTGTCTAATTTCTCACCGAAGGAGGTGCTCGTGGTGCGCGGACAAAAACTGCGCGTACAGGAACTCTTCGGCACTAAATACTATGTCTTTGAGCTCGACGATTGGGCGTTTACAGAAGAAACAGCCAAAGAGAAGCTCACGCACCATTTTCAGATAAAGAACCTCAAAGGTTTCGGGGTCGACCATCTCAAAGCTGCCGTTGTGGCAGCAGGCGCAATAATGTGCTACCTCGAACAAACCCAGCACACGCAAACCGGACATATCACGCGCCTGACGCGCATTGAGGAAGACCATTATGTGCGCCTCGACCGCTTCACCGTGCGCAACTTGGAGCTGATCCACCCTATGTTCGACGATGGAAAGAGCCTCTTGGACATCGTTGACCGCACACTCACGCCCATGGGCGCACGCTCCCTCCACCGCTGGCTCCTTTTTCCGCTTCGGAGCGTCAAGGACATTCAGCAGCGACAGGATGGGGTGGAATATTTCTTCAAAGAACCCGAATTTCGCGAACTCTGTCAGGACGAACTGGGCAAGATTGGCGATTTGGAACGTATCGTCTCAAAAATTGCTGTGGGGCGCGTAACTCCGCGCGAGATGCAGCAACTGCGCATGGCGCTTGAGAGTGTCGGCCTGCTGCGGGAGGCGTGTATCCATGCTTCCAACAAGCAGATGCAGGAGATAGGTTTGAAGATGGATGCGTGCAAAGAACTCCACGACCGCATCCTTCACGATCTCCTCCCCGACCCTCCTGCGCTCCTCAACAAAGGGGGCGTCATCGCCGCGGGGGTTTGCAACGAACTGGACGAACTGCGGAGCATCTCCACCAGTGGGAAAAGCTATCTGCAACACATTCAGGAGAGAGAAAGCGAGGCAACGGGGATTCCGTCGCTCAAGATTGGTTTCAACAATGTCTTTGGCTACTACATAGAGGTGCGTAACACCTACAAGCAGCAAGTGCCGGCCGAATGGATTCGTAAGCAAACACTCGTGCAGGCAGAACGCTACATCACGCAGGAACTGAAGGAATACGAAGAGAAGATATTGGGCGCGGAAGACCGCATACTTTCGCTCGAAACAAAACTCTACAACGAATTGGTCAGCACAGCCAATCAGTTCATTGCCTTATTGCAGCGCAACGCGCTTCAGATTGCCACGCTCGATTGCCTCTTCTCGCTGGCAGAAGTGAGCCGCACAAATCGCTACGTGCGCCCCGTAGTGGACGACAGTATGCAGCTGGACATTCGTCAAGGCCGCCATCCAGTCATCGAAACCTTGATGCCTCCGGGCGAAGAGTATGTGCCCAACGACGTGAGCTTGGACGACAAGGAGCAACAAATCATCATTATCACTGGCCCTAACATGGCAGGTAAGAGTGCTTTGTTGCGCCAAACTGCCCTTATCACGTTGCTGGCGCAGATAGGCTCGTTTGTACCGGCAGAAAGTGCTCACATCGGTATCGTGGATAAAATCTTCACCCGCGTAGGGGCCTCGGACAATATCTCTATGGGGGAATCCACTTTCATGGTGGAGATGAGCGAAGCAGCCAATATCATGAACAACCTCACGCCTCGCTCGCTGGTTCTCTTCGACGAATTGGGACGCGGCACATCTACTTACGACGGCATCAGCATTGCGTGGGCCATCGTGGAGTATCTACACGAAAACCCGCGCGGCAACGCTCGCACGCTCTTCGCCACACATTATCATGAGCTCAACGAGATGGAGAAACTTTTCTCCCGCATAAAGAATTGGAATGTCAGTGTGAAGGAGGTGAACAATAGGGTTGTCTTTCTGCGCAAACTGATGCGCGGCGGTTCGGAACACTCTTTCGGTATCCACGTGGCTCGCATCGCAGGAATGCCGGGAAATATCGTGAAACGCGCCGAACAAATCCTGGCGGATCTGGAAGCTAACAATGCGCGCAACGGCGAACACCCACGAATGGAACAGCTCGCATCGGCGGATGGAAAAAAGAACGTCCAACTTAGCTTCTTCCAACTCGATGACCCCATACTCAAACAAATCCGCGATGAACTCTTGGGCATCGACGTGAACAACCTCACGCCCATCGAAGCCCTCAACAAGCTCAACGACATTCAGAAAATCCTCACCGGAAAGTAACTGTCTTTCCCCAAGAGAACATGGTGCAACAGCACCTTTATGAGAGGTTATTATACTATAACTATCCCCACGAACGAACTGTTCATGGGGATAGTTATATTTGAGGGTAGTGTCAATCTACTTTAACAATTTCGTTGCAAGTTTATAAGTAAACATAACTTGTAGGAATAATTAGATAGTAACGAGTATGGCTGCTGTGCGACGCCGCCGGCGTCGGAGGGGGATATTACTTTCCCACGGGTTCGCCCTTCGGGCATCACCCGCGGTTAAGCATGGGGTGTCCCCTCCGGGGACAGTGGGTGAGCACACTATGCCGCTGGGGAGAGTGTACGCGATAAGGGTGTGAGCGCGTATCCTTATGGGATTCTCAGGCGCGATATGGGTGCGGGCGGAAAGAATAAGGGTGCAAGTGGAAAGACTTATGAAATTCCCAAACGCAATAAGGGTACGGGCGGATAGAATAAGGGTGCGAGTAGATAGACTTATAGGAATCTCAAGCGTAATAAGGATATTCACATTCAGCAGAAAGCGCTCACTTCAGAAAATGGTTCGAGAAGGGTTTAGAAGCTTCAGCAAACAAGATATGTACCTGATTATCATGAGACTGCTATATAAAAACCGTTATTGAAGCTTCATTGAATGATTTTTTCAAAAGGTAATCACACTTTTAGTGGGTTCTACTGCGCGGAGAGTATGGGAAAATGGAGCTTCAGAAGCTGTAAAAATCCGCAACACCTGTTTGAGAGGTGTTGCGGATAGGGAAAATGAGCTGTTCGGCTATGTGGCGAACAGTTTTATACTTTCTTATCAACCTTCCGTCAAGATGCGCCGTGCATTTTCTACACGCTCAGCTGTGGGCGATGGCACGCCCTCGAGAGTGTAGGGAATGTTGCGTTGCTTCCATTTGAAAAGTCCCAGCGAATGATAGGGCAACACATCGATGCGCTGGATGTTTTGTAGCGGGCGCAGGAAGTGGCGAAGCTCCGTGAGGTAATCGTCGTTATCGGTAATACCCGGCACAAGGACATGACGCACCCAGATGGGTTTTCCAATCTCGGAGAGATAGCGCGCACAATCCAAGATGTTCTCATTGGGATGGTGCGTGAGTTTCTGATGCTCCAGCGAATTGATATGCTTGATGTCGAGCAAGAGCAAGTCCGTGTAGTCCATCAGCTTCTGGAATTTGCTGAAGAAAGGCTCTCGCCGAGTGAAAGGTTGTCCGCAGGTGTCGATACAGGTGTGTATGCCGCGCTCCTTCGCCTTTTGGAAAAGCTCCGTCAGGAAGTCGATTTGGAGCAGCGGTTCTCCACCGCTCACGGTGATGCCGCCATCTTTTCCCCAATAGGAGCGATAGCGTTCGGCTTTAGCGAGGAGTTCTTCGGCGGTCATCTCCTGCCCCTGTCCAGTTTCCCAAGTGTCGGGATTCTGACAATAGCGGCAACGCATGCCACAACCTTGAAAGAAAATGATGAAACGGATGCCTGGTCCGTCAACCGAGCCGAAGGATTCCGTAGAATGAATGTGACCTGTCATACAATGATAAAGCCAAGCCCCCTCCACCTCTCTCGTATCAAGAGGAGTGTCCAGTTTTGCTCTCGAACTCTTCCGATCTATCCGATCAGTTGGAGGCTCAAACAAGAGGTTCTGGACACCCCCTCTCATGAGGGAGATGGAAGGGACTTTCCCTTTTCTGTTAGTTTACAAATTCTCGTGTGCGTGGCGCGCAATAACGTCGAGCTGCTGCTCGCGAGTGAGGTCGATGAACTTCACTGCATATCCGCTCACACGGATGGTGAAGTTGGCATATTCTTCCTTCTCGGGATGCTCCATAGCATCGCGCAATTTATCGACACCAAAGACATTCACGTTGAGGTGGTGCGCACCGCGGTCGAAATAACCGTCCATTACGCCAACCAGCGTGTTGGAGCGTTCCTCATCATTCTGTCCCAGTGCACCCGGATTGATGGTCTGCGTGTTAGAAATACCATCGAGGGCATACTCATAAGGCAGTTTTGCCACAGAGTTGAGAGAAGCGAGCAAACCATTCTTTTCTGCACCGTAAGAAGGGTTGGCACCCGGAGCCAACGGCGTGCCGGCAGCACGGCCATCAGGCATTGCACCAGTATATTTACCATAAACCACGTTAGAAGTAATGGTCAGGATACTCGTGGTAGCCTCTGAGTTACGGTAAGTATGGAATTTGCGAATCTTCTTCATGAATGTCTTGAGCAACCAAACAGCGATTTCGTCAGCACGTTCGTCGTCGTTGCCATAGCGGGGATAGTCGCCCTCGGTCTTATACTCGATAGCGAAACCTTCCTCATCGCGGACAGCCGTTACCTTGGCGTATTTGATAGCACAGATAGAATCGACTACGTGGCTAAAGCCAGCGATACCCGTTGCGAAGGTTCGGCGCACGTTGGTATCGATGAGTGCCATCTCAGCAGCCTCGTAGAAATACTTATCGTGCATGTAATGGATGAGGTTCAGCGTCTTCACATAAACACCTGCCAACCATTCCATCATATCTTCAAAGCGAGGCATGAACTCTTCGTAGGTAATCACGTCGCTCGTGATGGGGCGGTAAGCTGGACCGCACTGCTCGCGGCTCTTGGTGTCTACACCGCCGTTGATAGCATAGAGGAGACACTTAGCCAAGTTGGCACGCGCACCGAAGAACTGCATTTCCTTACCAGTTTGAGTGGCACTGACGCAGCAGCAGATGCTGTAGTCGTCGCCCCAAACAGGACGCATCACGTCGTCGTTCTCATACTGGATAGAGCTGGTTACTACAGAAATCTTAGCAGCATAGTGCTTGAAGCCCTGCGGCAGGCGTGAAGAATAGAGCACAGTGAGGTTGGGCTCGGGAGAAGGACCCATGTTCTCCAACGTGTGAAGGAAACGGAAGTCGTTCTTCGTTACCATGGAGCGGCCGTCCATGCCCATACCTGCTACCTCAAGCGTAGCCCAAACGGGGTCGCCACTGAAGAGCTGGTTGTAGGAAGGAATGCGGGCGAACTTCACCATGCGGAACTTCATCACAAGGTGGTCGATGAGCTCCTGGGCGTCGGACTCTGTCAGCGTGCCTTCTTTGAAGTCGCGCTCAAAATAGATATCGAGGAACGTAGAGATACGGCCCACTGACATAGCAGCACCGTTCTGCGTCTTGATGGCACCGAGATAGCCGAAATAGAGCCACTGCACTGCCTCGCGGCCGTTAGCAGCTGGGCGGGAGATGTCGAAACCATACTCAGCAGCCATTTCTTTGAGACCATTGAGGGCACGAATCTGCATGGATACTTCCTCGCGCAGACGCACTACCTCGTCGATCATATCGCGGTCGCCCATGTTTTCCAAGTCGGCTCTTTTTTCAGCCACCAGGAAGTCGATACCATAGAGAGCCACGCGGCGGTAGTCGCCCACGATGCGGCCACGACCATAAGAGTCGGGCAGACCCGTAAGAATATGATTGTGACGAACGCGGCGCATCTCCGTGGTGTAAGCATCGAAAACGCCGTCGTTATGTGTCTTCACATATTTGGTGAAAATATCGTGGAGTTGTTGAGAAGGCTGATAGCCGTAAGTGGTGCAAGCCTGCTCGGCCATTTTGATACCACCGTAAGGCATGAAAGCACGCTTGAGCGGCTTGTCGGTTTGCAAGCCCACAACTTTCTCCAGTTCCTTCGTACCTTCGCCAATGTAAGAAGGGGGATAGGCCGTGAGAGAAGAAACCACCTCGGTTTCCATGTCGAGTACACCGTCTTTAGCGCGCTCCTGCTTTTGCAGTTCTTTGAGCATACCCCAAAGCTTATCGGTAGCCTCTGTTGGGCCAGCAAGAAAGTCCTCTGCACCGTTATAGGGAGTGTAGTTTTTCTGGATAAAGTCTCTTAGGTCTACTTCTGAAGTCCATTGTCCTTCAGCAAAACCTCTCCATTCATTTCTCATAATTGTTGTCGTTATGGGTTATGTAATATGTTTTCGCATTTGCCCAGCTCTCTAAACAAGTGTCATGCCGCTGCATGGCTCGGTCACAAATGTATCCGACACAAGGTGGAGCACTTCCAAGGGCACTGCAAAATTACACATTAATAGGACCTTTTGTGCTATTTTTATCTGGAATAAAGCTTATCATTCCTATGTTCTGATTCATTTTAACCCTTTTGCGGTAGTGCGCTCGCTATAAATGATACTTGCAAATTGCAATTTGTAGGATAGCAAAACCATTCTTTATTATTGGTGCATTCAGTATCCCCCGTTGTGGGTAGGAGACGATAAAGAGCGAGAGGGAGAAAACGATTCCCCAAATACGCATAAAAAACCGCCCGATTACTTGACATCGAGCGATTTTCTTTTTGCGCGAGAAAATGCGCCTTTTAGCCATCCGCGCGCGGATTCTACTTAGCTGCTTCTCCGCTTTTCGCAATGACAGCTCAGTTCTATACTTCAAAAGTCCTAAAAAACTGAGATTTCCAACAAAAATGGAGATTTTTAGCTTCATCCTCTTCGTCCGTACAATAAGGGCGTCCGATAACTTCCTTATTGCGCCAACCGACACAATAAGGATGTCGGCCGACAGCCTTATTGTAGCGATGCGCGAGAGGCTTCGCCTATCTCATCAGAAGCTGACGCGATGGATTTTGAGGTATTCTCGGAAGAGGGAAAGTAAGAAAATCGTTGATATTTTTAGCCCACAAATTTTCGCGAAAGAGGCGAATGGGCACGAAAAAGGAATCTCCCCTCTGTTAACCTACATTAGGATTGGCAGAGGGGAGAGAGAAATCAGGCTAAGAACTTCTGGAGATCTTCATCGACGGTAGAGATGGTGCCCAAACCAAACTTCTCGATGAGAATCTTACGTACATTCTCCGACATGAAGGCGGGGAGCGTTGGACCTACATGGATGTTGCGCACTCCGAGGTAGAGAAGCGAGAGCAACACGATGACAGCTTTCTGCTCATACCAAGCGATGTTGAACACAATGGGGAGGTCGTTGATATCGGCCGCTCCAAAAATCTCTTTCAGTTTGAGAGCTACCAGTGCCCAAGAGTAGGAGTCGTTACACTGGCCTGCATCGAGCACGCGAGGAATGCCGTTGATATCGCCGAGGTTGAGCTTGTTGTATTTATACTTGGCACAGCCGCTGGTGAGAATCACGCAATCTTTGGGGAGTGCTTCGGCAAATTCGGTGTAGTAGTTGCGGTTTTTCATACGTCCGTCGCAACCGCTCATCACAAAGAATTTGCGGATGGCACCACTCTTGACGGCTTCCACGATTTTATCGGCCAAGGCGAACACTTGGGCGTGGGCAAAACCACCTACAATCTCACCGTGCTCGATTTCCGTAGGTGCTTGACACTGCTTGGCCATCTCGATAACCTCGGAGAAGTCCTTGTGGCCGTTAGCATCGGGCAAGATGTGCTTCCAACCAGGATAACCGGTGGAATTGGTAGTGAAAACACGATCCTTATAATTGGCGTTGGGCAGTGGCGGCACAATGCAGTTGGTGGTAAAGACTATCGGGCCATTGAACGTACTGAATTCTTCTTTTTGACGCCACCATGCGTTGCCATAATTACCCACGAGGTGCTTATATTTCTTGAGTTCTGGATAGTAATTGCCTGGGAGCATTTCGCCATGGGTGTAGACATCAATGCCCGTCCCTTCAGTTTGCTCGAGGAGCTCTTTGAGGTCGCGCAGGTCATGTCCCGTGATGAGAATACCAGGACGGTTGCCCACTCCGATATTGACGCGAGAGATTTCGGGATTACCATACGCAGCGGTGTTGGCCTTGTCGAGCAACGCCATAGCAGGAACACCATATTCGCCCACGCGAAGCACGAGAGCATAGAGCGCATCGGCCGTAGCATCGGGGTTGGTGATGTCGTAAAGAGCTTCGCTCATAAATGCGATAAGGCTATCGTCGCGATGTCCCAAGCGGGAAGCGTGTTCATAATAGGCTGCTATTCCTTTGAGACCGAGCACTACAATTTCTTTCATGGAGCGGATATCCTCATTGGGTATTCGCAGAATGGTCTGACGGAGCCCCTCAGCATAATAGTCCTCGCGACTGCCAGTCCATGTAACTTCAGCCCAGTTGGGGAGCTCCACACCGTTTTGTTCAGCCAAGGCGATGAGCTGTTGCTTGAGGAGAAGGCCCGTATCAACCTTTGCCATAATGCTTTCATCATCGAAATTGGCACAGCTGATAGTGGCAAAAAGCGCGTCGACGATGAAATCGCCCACAGCCTGCTCAGTGGTTACGCCAGCAGTGCGGAGCAAATGATCAACAGATCCCACACCGCGAGCAACGGCAATGAGGAGGTCCATATACGTAGAGGTCTGTGGGAGTTTACCACACACGCCGCGAAGCGTACAGCCTGTACCTTTCACGGTTTCTTGACACTGATAACAAAACATTTGAGGTTCCATACTTCAGAATAATTTAAATAGTTATGCGTTAATGGGCGCAAAAGTATGAAACTCCACATCGAGCAATGGTAACAAATGTTATCTGCGTGTAGAATTTTAGTTTTTTTTATAATTAGATAAGGTAATGGCTCAGCAGCTTACAGCCGATAAGCCACCTAAGAGGCGGACAAATCAGAGTTTGCTGCGGTCCACGATGCGGATGGTTTTTCCCTCTACGCGTATGGCTCCTTCCTCTTCGAGCGTGGCTAAGACGCGGAGAAGGGAGAACTTCTGTATGCCAAAGGAGTCGGCAATCTGCTGTCGAGAGCGCGTGAGCGTGATGACCTCCGACTGCTGTTTGCTGGCAATCTGCTTGAGCAAAGAAACCACTTTTTCGCGCACGCTGAAAAGTGCCAGCACGCGCATCTTCTGAGTAAGGAAATAATTGATTTGTGACAGAACGAGGATGAAATTAGTGCGGATGCGCTCGTTGCTATCAATGAGACGTTTGAGTTCGGCAGGCGTCATACGGAAAATGCGCGTAGGCTCTTCGGTTTCCACACTAACAGGCATCTCACTATTGGGCACAAAGATGAGAGCCGGAGCCATCAAACTACCTGGGCCACGATGGTCCACTTCAACAAACTTTCCCGAAAGTCCTACCATGCGGGCTGTCATCTGTCCGCTGACAACGATGTCAGCATGGCGACAAGGCATACCGGCCAGAACGTAGATATCTTTCGGTGAATAGTCCACCAGCTTGTAATGAATCTGAGAAAGGAGTTCTGCCATCTCCTGGTTGGAGAACCCTTTGAACAAAGGACAGAGGCGAAGAGCCTCAATGAGTTGAGAATTTTCCATATCGCGTTGAACAATAGGATAAAAAAAAGAAACGCCGCTCGCAAGGAGTGACGTTTCAAAGCTTTTGTGCAAGAAATCGGAATTACTTGCGAAGACCGAGAGCCTTGATGATGGCACGGTAGCGCTCGATGTCGCGATCCTTCAAATAATTGAGGAGGCGGCGACGCTTACCAACCAACATAACGAGGGCACGTTCAGTACTATGATCTTTACGGTTGGCCTTCACATGTTCCGTCAAGTGGGCAATACGGTATGAAAACAATGCAATCTGGCTCTCGCAGGAACCAGTATCAGAGTTAGACTTTCCGTACTTGCCAAAGATCTCTTGTTTCTTAGCAGAATCTAAGTACATAGTTTGTAATGAAATTAAATGATATTATAATTGTGCTCTCCGAGGAAAGCGGGTGCAAAGTTAGATAAAATTATTGGAGCAACAAGAAAAATACTGCGAAATAATTGATTTTCTTATCTCTATGCTGCCCAAAAGTATGATTTATGAGCGTTGGTGCTTCCAACGTTTGTGGCTCCAAAGCCAAATTTCGGGTTGGCGGCGGATGGTGGTTTCTAAGCGTTGCATGAAATCGGCCGTGAGCTGCCAATCGGGAATTTCGCGGGAGTTGTTGCTCATCAGTTCAAAGGTGGCTTCATAGTGGCCGCGACTTTTCCGCTCTACATCAAGGTAGACGAAAGCGGCGTTGAGTTTTTTGCCAATTCGCTCCGCACCTGTGAAGCAGGGGGTGTCCTGATGGAGAAAATCTACCCATTCATGGATGTCGACGGGTTTGGGACTCTGATCGGAGATAAAGCCACAAACCACCTTTTTCCCTTCCGATTTGAGGCGAAGAATCTCGCGCAAAACGAGGTTCTTATCAATGTTGTGAGAACGGAAATGACGGCGGAGCTTCAGAAAGAGTTGGTCGAGGAAGTGATTACGGATGGGTTTGTAAAGTTGGCACGGATAAATGCCTTCACTAAACCAGACACCGAGGGAAGAAACCCATTCCCAGTTGCCATAATGGCCGAGATAAATGAAGACAAAGTCGTGGTCGCGGAGGAGGGCTTCCACCTCGGGAATATTGGTGAAAACCATGCGCCGGCGTATCTCGCTCACAGACATGGAATAGAGCTTGAGCGTTTCAAAAATATAGTTGCAGAAATAATGGTAGAAACCGTTGATGATGCGGTTTCTCTCCGCTGGCGTCTTCTCGGGAAAGGAGCGTGCAACATTGCGGCGCACCACGCCAAGGCGGTAGCGCACCACATAGCGAACGAGAAAAAATAAGAGGTCGGAGAGAACGTAGAGCAGCCCTAAAGGTAGGCATGAAAAAAGCCATACGCAACCAAAACCAAACTTATAGAGAAGATTCTTCATAACATGATGCGGATTGAGAAAAGAGGGCTAAAGCTCATCGAGTGCACGGCGACGCTGCGACGTGAGTTGCTTGAAACGCGTGGGCGTGAGTCCTGTTTGTTTCTTGAACTGTGTGCTCAGATAAGCTGTAGAGGAATAGCCGAGGCGCGCCGCAATGTCGGAAAGCGGGAGTTCGTTGTAGACAAGAAGTTCCTTGACGCGTTCGATGCGATGCGCAATGAAAAATTTCTCCAGTGTTTGCCCTTCCACAGCAGAAAAGAGATCGGAGAGGTAATGATAGTCGAGATGTAGGCGTTCTTGCAGAAAATCAGAGAGTCGAAGATGGGAAAGACCGTCTTCTGCTCGAGCGTAGATTATCGTTTCCCGCTTGATATTTTCAATGAGCTGCGAACGGCGATCGCCGATAAGCTCAAAGCCCACCGCCTCAAACTCTGCACTCAGTTTCTCTCGCATCTCAGGTGAGATGGGGGCGGAAAGCACCACTTCGCCCAAGCTGACGGACTGCACCTCAATGGCGTTGCGCTGCAAGATGTTTTCGACAGCCATGATGCAGCGGCGGCAGACCATATTCTTTATGAAAAGCGTGCTTTGCTTGGAGGTGTGAGGCATAGGGAGGAATTTAGTGCAGCTTCAGACTATCATATTGCTTGCAACGATACACATTTGTTTCGCGTTGTTCGAAACCCAAACTAACGTAGAGATTATTTGCCGCAGTGCGCGAAGGACGCGATGTGAAATTGACCGAATCCGCGCCATGACGAAAGGCTTCGCGAGCAGAGCGCAGGATGAGAGCTTTGCCAAAGCCAGCTCCGCGCACGGAGGTGTCTACTACCAAATCCTCCGCCCAGCCTTTTGTGCCTGTGGGGGATGCGGCTAAGCAGAGCGTGATAGTTCCAACGAGTCGCCCCTCGGGAGTAAAGGCTACATAAACCCATGTGTCGGGACGTTGCAAAAGAGCGATGATTTCTTCGGCAGTGAGGGGGCGCACTTGTTTCGATAGTTGGGGAAACAAGGCATTGAACTGTTCGAAGAGAGGAGTATCGGTTGGTGTGAGCGGACGGATGTCGTGACCATTCAGCTTATCGAGCAAATCCGACACATACCCCTTTCCATCAATCCAAAGTTCGGGAGCAATTTCTGCCAAAGGTTCTAAAACAAAGCGCCGCTCGGAGAGATGAGGATGAGGGAGTTGCAGTTCTGCCGTATGCACGGATTCGCCATCAGAACAAAGAAGATCGATGTCGATAATACGGTCGTGATACACACCTTTGAGGCTTTTCTGCGTCCGTCCCATCTCGCGCTCAATTTGTTGCGTAAGTGGCAATAACTCGGCGGGAGAGAGCGAGGTGCAGAACGCAGCTGCGGCGTTGAGAAACGGATGTTCTGATTCAAAGCCTACAGGAGCAGTTTCCCAGAAAGCAGAAAGGCGCAGCAATGTGCCCACCCGTTGCTCTAAGAGTGTCACAGCACGCTCCAAGTTCTCCCGACGGTTGCCGAGATTAGAACCCAGACCTATATAGACAGTACTCATAGCCTTGTGGATGTCTTACGCGGTGCTCTGCTTTTAGTCTACAATCAGCATTGCATCGCCGAAAGGACCGAACATGTAGCCTTCTTTGATGGCTTCCTCATAGGCTGCCATCGTTTGTTCGTAGCCACCGAACGCCGTAGTCAGCATGACCATTGTGGATTCGGGCAAATGGAAATTGACAACCATAGAGTCGGCCACAAGGAAATCATAAGGTGGGAAGATAAACTTATTGGTATGTCCCTCAAACTCGCGGATGCGGCGGTCTGGCCCTACACATACTTCCAAAGCGCGTTGTACCGTTGTTCCGACAGCCAAAATATGGCGTCCCTCTTCCTTGGCTTTATTGACAGCCGCGCAGCATTCCGCGCCCACTATCATCTCTTCGCTTTCCATCTTGTGTTTGGTCAGATCTTCAACGTCTGTAGAACGGAAATTGCCAAGTCCGCAATGGAGCGTGAGGTAAGCCGTATTGATATCTTGTATCTCCATCTTCTTCATCAGAATTTTGGAGAAGTGCATACCGGCAGTAGGTGCAGTCACCGCGCCCTCATGGCGCGCGAAGATGCACTGGAAGTTTTCGATGTCCGACTCTCGATTCTCGGGTGTGCTAACGTGTCCGGTGAAACGAGGGATGGGAGCTTCGCCGAGAGCGTAGAGGGAACGCTTGAAATCTTCGTGCTCGCCCTCGTAGAGGAAACGAAGCGTACGGCCGCGGCTGGTAGTGTTGTCGATAACTTCGGCCACGATGTCCTCAGCTTCGCCAAAATAGAGTTTGTTGCCGATACGGATTTTGCGCGCTGGATCTACAAGTACGTCCCAGAAGTGTTGCTCATGGTTCAATTCGCGAAGCAGAAACACTTCGATGCGGGCTCCTGTTTTTTCCTTACGTCCATAGAGGCGGGCGGGAAACACCTTTGTGTCGTTGAAAACAAAAAGGTCGTGGGGCTGGAAGTAGCTCAAAATGTCGCCGAACTGCTTGTGCTCAATTTCTCCCGTTTGGCGGTGGAGCACCATCATACGGCAATCGTCGCGATGAGGGTTCGGATCCGGAGCTATCTGCTCTTGAGGGAGGTCGAACTTGAATTGAGAGAGTTTCATATCTTTTCTGTTTATGTTTTTCTCCTGCTCGCTTCTTCATGGTTACGGACAGGAGTTTTATTTCTATTATTGTGAGTGTGTTTTTAACCTAAAGTGGTGAGGAGTTCCTCGCCCAGACAGTTGGCGGGCGTAAGGAAAGGAAATTCGGAAGGTATTGGGCCAGATGGCGGCTCGGTTTCGAGAGTCTGACTCTCCAACCAACGCTCGAAGTCTTCCATTTTCCAGCAATCTTCCACGCGGATGTCGCCCACACGAGTACGGCGCAGCGAGAGCAGGTGTGCACCGCTACCGAGCCGCTCGCCGATGTCGCGACCGATAGAGCGGATGTAAGTGCCTTTCCCACAAACAACGCGGATTTTCAGATAATCGGGCAGGCGCATCTCTAAAAGCTCTATTTCCTCCACACGGACGGGTTTGGCTTTCAGAGGCACTTCCTCGCCATTACGTGCCAGTTGATAGGCACGATCTCCATTGATTTTACAAGCAGAATAAGCGGGGGGAATTTGCATAATATCGCCCTCGAGACTATGCAGCACTTCGCGCACCATAGCTTCGGTGATGTGTTCTGTGGGATAGGTCTGATCCACGGGATGTTCCAGATCGTAGCTGGCCGTTGTTTCCCCCAAACGCACCTCAGCAATGTATTCTTTGGTATGAGTTTGCAACGACTCGATGATTCGCGTGGCTCTACCGGTACAAATAATGAGTGTACCAGTGGCTAAGGGATCGAGCGTACCAGCATGGCCCACTCTGATTTTATGTCCCGTCATGCGCTTGGTCAGCAACCAGCGAAGATGCCCCACCTCACTGAAAGAGGTGGCTCTGTAAGGCTTGTCGAAAGCCAGAATTTTTCCGTCGAAGAAGTTCAAGGCAGAAATATAATAAGGAATAATAATGTGCTAATAT
>CAUSYJ010000012.1:0-20805 GCA_963535845.1 uncultured Alloprevotella sp. | reverse complement strand
GGCATAATACTTACGATACCAAATGCGGAAAGAATTTTGGTTTGACATATCTCCACCCTAATAATAGTAGCGGTTCCAAAGAAGCGCCTTTAATGATATCGGGGTACCATCATCCGCACAGAAATCCTCGTTGCCGTAAGCAATATATTCTTGTATGCCATCTCTATAGAATCCCCCTTTTATCACCCAACAACGTTCATAATTCCAAGCCGTTATCGCACTTTTCAAGCGAGCGACTTCTTTATCTAGCAGAGTGTATTCATCTCTCATACATTCTGGAGGAGGCAGATGGCTTTTGTCTATCTCGTGTGCACGGAGCCTTTCTTCATACAGACATACGTCGTTGCCATCGTAGAAACGGCAATTCAAAATAAATTCTTTTCGTCTATTAGTTTGTGAACTCGTCATAACTAATTATTACTAGTGTGGCATGCACAGATTTATTTGGCAGGTAAAAATACTCCTTTTTGCATAAATATGCACCCTTTTTGGAGAGAAATAGATGAAAAGCCGTTTCTTAAACGAGTGGTTCATTTCCGCAATATCCTTAAGTTGGTATTGCAGATATTTGTTGAGTCCTCGTACAGCAAGCGTAGATGAGTGAAGATGGGTATGAGTAGGAGTGGGTGTTATGCGACACCGCCGGTGTCGCATAACACCCACCTTCCTCACCTCAAGCTTTTATTTTTTATCGTTACGTTGTCACGCTTTGAGTGTAACATCCTAAGAACGTATATACCTAAGTTTGAAAAGCATGCATCATGATCCAATCGAACCATCGTGTGGGGAGAATAGTATGTAAGAAGACAAGAGGCTTTGCTCCAAATCCGATGAGATAGCGTGCTTTAGGCCGATGCGCATTGATTGCTTTGCTGATAGTATTTGCTATGACTTTGGGGTTACTCATCATGTTGCCACTATATTGTTTGCGCATTCCTTCTGCTGTTTTGTGAGCTTGCTTTTCGTATGCTCCTCCTTTAGAACTTTCTTCCAAATGATCGGCTGCGATGAACCCCCATGGTGTTTTGATGCCACCAGGTTCGATAATAACTACATTTATTCCAAATTGCTTTGTTTCCATGCGTAGAGCATCACTAAATGCCTCTAAGGCGTATTTAGTGGCATGATACCAAGCTCCGAAAAAGATTGTTAAGCGTCCGCCCATAGAACCTACATTTATTATCGTTCCGCTACCTTGCTGGCGCATATACGGGAGAACCTTTTTGGTGAGCATAGCAACACCGAATAAGTTGACATCAAACTGCTTGCGTGCTTCCTCTATATCGACATCTTCAACGGCACCGTATGAACCATATCCAGCATTGTTTACTAATACATCAATTTTGCTTTCTGTGGTAATAATTGTTTCTATGGCTTTGTTTATGCTTTCTTCTGATGTTACATCCATCCACAGAGGTTTTACACCAAAAGCCTTTAGTGTTTCCATCTTTTCAATCCTGCGTGCTGCGCCATAAACGATGTGTCCTTCTTTTGCTAATTTTTTCGCTGTTTGATACCCTATACCACTACTGGCACCTGTCAGGATAATTACCTTTTGTTTCATCTTTGTTATTTTTTAGTATCCTTTCTGCTTCTGGGTGCAAATATAATGGAGCCTTTCCTAAATCTGTGTGATGATTTAGCCAAGAACTTTGATTGTGAATGTTGCAGGAGGAGTGCTTTCTATCTGTTGATTTCTTCTAAGAAAGCCTCTCCATATTTTGCTTTTTTGAAGTCGCCAACGCCAGGGACGCGGTCGAAATCGTCCAGCGTGTGTGGACGGAGCGTTGCCATGGCGTGGAGTGTGCGGTCGTTGAATACGACATAGGGTGGGAATCCTTGTTTGCGAGCCAAGCGCAAGCGGAGCTCTTTGAGGCGTTCGAACATTTCTCCATTTGTGATCCCGCGCTGTATTTCTTCCGCATCGAAGAGCGAGAGGGTATCTTTTTCCTTTTGGCGCTCTGCCTTTTTTTCTTTCTCCTTTTTCTGGAAATCTTCGTGTTGAATTTGGGCGAATTCGATGGGGCGGCGGCCAAAGAGGACATCGCGCCCTAAGGTGGTGATTTTTAAGTGGTCACCCTCGTTGTATGCCACCTCTATAAGCCCGAGTTGGAGCATCTGTAGCAGATAGTCGCGCCAGTCGTGAGCCGTTACATCCCGTCCTGCACCGAATGTCTTTAGTTGTTCGTAGTGGGAGGAGCGAACAGTGGGCGAATAGGTGGCGCGCAAGATGTCGATTACCGTGCTGAAACCGATGTTTTCCTCGGTGCGGGCGATGGCCGAGAGGGCTTTCTGCGCGAGCGTAGTACCATCGAAGCGTGTTGGAGGATTTTTGCAAACATCGCAATTTTGGCAGTCGGTGCTTGTTTCCTCACCAAAATAGTTGAGCAAGATGCGGCGGCGACAGACACTGGCTTCGGCATATTCCCGCATGCGGTTGAGGCGTTCCATATTGATGTTCTGCTGACCGCTGTCTTGTGCGAAACGCTCAAGCTGAATGATGTCGGCATAATTGTAGAATAGGAGTGTGTCGGCAGGGTCGCCATCGCGCCCAGCACGTCCTATCTCCTGATAGTAGCTTTCAATACTTTTGGGAAGGTTGTAGTGGATGACCCAGCGCACGTTGCTCTTGTCGATACCCATACCAAATGCTACGGTGGCAACAATGATTTGAACATCATCGTTGATAAATGCCGTTTGTGTTTTGTCACGAACATCGGCTGATAGTCCAGCATGGTAGGAGAGTGCGCGAACACCTTTTGCTGTGAGTTTTTCAGCTACGCTCTCCGTTGTCTTGCGCGACATGCAATATATAATGCCTGCTTGTCCGGGGCGTTCGCGCAAGAATCGGAGAATGGCTTTGAGTTTTTCGCTTCCGTTAAAGCCGCGAATGACCGTCAGAGAAAGATTAGGGCGATCGAAGGAGGAAACGGAAATATAAGGCTTGTGCAACCCGAGCTGTTTGAGAATATCCTCACGCGTCACCTTGTCCGCCGTGGCAGTTAAAGCCATCATCGGGACATCAGGTAGTCCGCGACGGATTTGTCCTAATTGCGTATACTCGGGTCGGAAGTCGTGCCCCCACTGACTGATGCAGTGAGCTTCATCGATAGCAATGAGCGAAATTTTAGCGCGAGAAATCCAGCCGTGCAAGGAAGCTAATAATGCTTCGGGGGAAAGATAGACGAGTTTGTATTTCTCGTTTACACACGCCTCTTGGAGTTGCACGCTCTGCTCAAGCGGGAGTGAACTGTTGATAGCGCAGGCAGGGATACCTGCCTCCAAGAGACTTTCCACTTGGTCCTTCATGAGCGAGATGAGTGGGGAAACTACGATGGTTAAACCCGGAAGAAGTGCAGCCGGAATCTGATAGCACACCGATTTCCCGCCTCCAGTAGGCATCAGCACAAAGCAGTCGCGCCCACCAAGTACTGTGTCGATGATTTCGGCTTGCTTGGGGCGAAAACTATTATAACCAAAGTATTTTTTGAGAGCTTGTAGGGGAGACATGAATAGAAGCCCTTTCCTTAATAAAGACAGATTTTAGTTCTTAAAACCTGCTTCGATTTCTTCCACCTGGTGGCGGAAGTTCTTTTCAGTTGACAAGCGACGCTTCACCATACTGCAAGAGTGGAGTACAGTGGAGTGGTCCTTCTTGCCCATTTGTCGTCCTATTTCGGCGTAAGACAAATCCGTGTATTTATGGCTGAGGTACATAGAGATTTGGCGAGCCTGTACGATGCCCTGCTTGCGAGTTTTCGACATGACTTCTTTTTCTTTCACGCCGAAATATGTGCAAACATGGCGAGTAATGGTGTTGAGCGACAGTTCCTTTTTTGCCAAATTGATGGCTTGAGAAACGATGCGTTCTGCCAGAGGTAGTGTGATTTCTCCGCAGAAATCTACGATGGAATAGGCCATGATAGAACTAATGATACCTTCCAAATCGCGAACGCTACTATCTACGTGGGTCACAATGAAGTCGACTACTTCTTTGGGGAATTTGAGTCCGTCGCGACGAATCTTCGTCTGAAGAATCGCCCGACGCAGAGCTAAATCGGGACGTTCTATCGGAGCCATCATTCCCGCGCGGAAACGCGTTAACATGCGTTCTTCAATCCCTTCAAACTTTGCCGGTTCACGGTCGCTAGAGATGATAATCTGTCGGCCGTTCAGCTGCAGATGGTTGAAGATATGGAAGAAAGCTTGTTGAGTCTTGGTGGTAGTGAACTCTTGAATGTCGTCGATGATAAGCACATCTATCGTTTGATAGAAGTGTATAAAGTCATTCTGAGTGTTATTGCGCACAGAATCAATAAACTGCGTTTTGAAAAGATGTGCAGGAACATAGAGTACACGCTTATCGGGATAGAGCTTCAAGAGCTTGTGCCCAACGGCAGAAATAAGGTGAGTTTTGCCCACTCCGCTGGGGCCGTAGAGGAAGAAAGGGTTGAATGTCTTTCCAGGATGCTCTGCGATGGAAAGAGCCACAGTGCGTGCTAACTTATTGCTTTGTCCCTCCACAAAATTATCGAACGTAAAATTCTGATTGAGGTTCGAATCCAGAGGCGGTAGTTTCGGCTCGGGATGTGCGGCAGGGCGTTGTGGTTGGTTTTCATCATCGGGTGAAGTTATAATCGTATATTGCAACGAAGTGCCAACGCCGAACGCTTGCTCAATCGCACTAGTCATCTCTTTAAGGAAATGCCCCTCGATATATTCTGTGAGGAAACGATTGGGAACACCAATTCTCAGCACGTGGCTTTCATAGCTTACGAACTGTACGGCAGAGAACCACGTCCTAAATTCCTGTTCGGAAATGCTTCTTTTAAGGATGGAGAGGAAAACCTCCCACTGGTCTTGCTGATGGGTGTTACTCATTATGTATATCTTCCTTCCGTTTAGAGAAGTGGTTGCAAAATTCGCAAAAAAAACCTAAAGGGCAAAATTTTAAGCTTGTGTATTCGTATCTTTTCCTTCTGCTATTCTCCGCTTTGTAGTGGGTGATGGAAGAGGCAGATAAATGCCGGCTACCATGGTGTGTGGTGGCCGGCACTATGCATTATGTAGCTTCTTAGTCTATCTTTGTAGCATCCAAAGGAGCTATTCTCATTTGTCTTTTCTGCCAAACACGCTGAAGTGGACGTAGCGTTTCGGATGCGCCTTGAGGTCGGTGACAAGAGAGTCAGCATGTTGAACGGTGCGGTTGAGATTATCGTAAAGTCCACGATCGTTCATGAGCATTCCTAAACTGTTGTCTTTTGAGTTGAGTTTGGTATTGAGCTGTCCAGACAGGTTGTTGATATTACGGGAGAAACCTTCCACTTCATTCAGTGCGGAATTCACCTGTTTCATAGTGGATTGTACATCCACGCCTGCCAAGTTTTTGCTGAGTTTATTCAGGTTTGTACTTGCTTGGTTGAGTTTTGCCATCATCTGTGGCACATCGCGCCCCATCATCGTGTTGAGTTGTGCACTCGTGGTGCGGAGGTTTGCCGAGATAGCTGCTGCATTGTGTAGCATCTGTTGTAGAGCAGGGTCGCTGGTGAGGCGTGTGAAATTAGTCAGGATAGAGTCAATCTTCGGAATGAGAGCTACCATTTGCGGAACGCTCTGCTCCACTTTTGACATAGCTCCTTCGTGTGGACCTCCTTTGAGCGTGTCGCCTCGTTCTATATATTGTGTGGGATTAGGACCGAGGACGAGATTCATCGTGACACCGCCCATGAGCGACGTTTCGAGTTCTGCCTTTGTCCCTTTGGGGACGCGCATTTCTTTATCGAGTTCTACAGCAACTACCACCTTATTAGTGCGATCGTAATCGTATTCAATACTGCGTACAATGCCGACTGGATACCCATTGGCATAGACGGCGTTACTGACCGTTAGTCCTTGAATGTTTTCAAACTCTACATAGTAGGTATTAGACGACTTAAAGATGTTAACACCTTTCATGAAATTGATTAAGCCGTAGAGCATAGCGATGGCTACAATGGCTGTCAAAGCAATCTTTACTTCTTTTGTGAAAAAACGCATATTGTTCTGTATGTGTTGATTGTCGGGTGAATGTATGTATAATTATTTTTTCTCGTTACCTTGAAACTTGACGATAAAAGCATCGGGATATTTCTTTTGCAGCTCTTTGAGTGCGCTGTGTGCTTCTGCTTGAGAGGCATAGTTGCCCGACGTGTATTTGTAGAGTTTCCCTTCGTGATAGCATCGCACATCGGGAAGCCCCTTAAAGCGTGCATCAGTGGTGGGGAGTTTTGTTGGCGTGGTGGCAAACTGCAAGCGGAAGGTGAGCTTGTTTTGCTCTTTGGCAGGTTCGCTTCTCTCAACTTTTTTCGCTGCAGAATGCTTTTCGGCGTTAGCGGACGACTGTGCGGAAACTGCCAGATCTTTTTCTTTTACGATGAGATAACTCTTATATCGCGCTGGTAGTTTCTTAGCTGCTTGTTCGGCTTCGGTTTTACTATTGTAGTGCCCCGTTGTGTAGATATAGAGGTTCCCTCGCTTCGTACATTTCACATCTTCCATTCCGCGGAAAGTGGGATCTTTGAGCGAAACCTCCGTTGAGGTAGCAGCAAACTGGATTGTATACGTTGGGCCTGTTGGAGTTTTTGCTGCGGGAGTGGGCTTGATCGTTGTAACTTGTTTTTCCTCTTTGCGAGGTTTCGGTTTTGTGGGTTCTTTGCGTGGCGTTGCCGTTTCTCTGTTGGCTGGCTTTGCTGGAGCATTCTCTGCAGCTTTGGTATTTCTTTTCTCGGCAATGATTGTTGTTTCTGTATCTTCTTTCTCTTGAGGAGCAACAATGGGAGTGTTGCTTGTTTCTACTGGCACAACCTGTACCACTGTGGCATCCTCCTTCGGCGTAGTCTCCGTTGCGGAATAGTTGCTGAAGATGGGAGGTGGTAGAGTCTTCCCTACGTATCCGTGCTGCTTGCGATAGTCTATAAAACCATTATATATAGCCGTACTGAGCGTGTTGATTCCTTCTTTGGAGTTGAGAAACGTTTCTTCTTCAGGCGTTGAGATAAAGCCTAATTCTGTTAGCACAGCGGGCATACTGGTTTTGCGAAGCACGAGGAATCCCGCTTGATGCACGCCTTTGTCCTTGCGATTGGCGCGTACATAGTGTTTCTGGATGCAGCGTGCCAAGTCTATGCTCTGTCGCATAAATTTGTCCTGCATAAATTCGAAGATGACATAACTCTCCGCTTTGTTGGGGTCAAAACCTTGGTAGCGTGTCTGATAATCCTTTTCGTAGGTGATAACGCTATTTTCGCGTTTTGCCACTTCGAGGTTAGCTCCAGCACGCGCCATACCGAGAGTATAAGTTTCCGAGCCGTAAGCTATGCGTCCAGCTGGTAAGGAGTTGGTATGTACAGATATGAAGAGATCCGCCTTAGCGTTGTTGGCAATATCGGCGCGCGTGTCGAGCGGAATAAAAATGTCCGTCTTGCGCGTATAAATCACCTTTACATCGGGGCAGTTTTGCTCTACCAAATTACCGAAGGCGAGTGCCACTTGAAGGTTTATATCCTTTTCTTTAGAGAAACCACCCACTGCTCCTGCATCATGTCCGCCATGACCTGGATCGATTACCAGAATAAAGTTTTTATCGGCCCAAGTAGTGGTGCTACCAATGAGCAGAAAAGCGATTGTGAGCAGTATGTGTCGTAATCTTCCGAACATATCAAGACAAATATGCGGCAAAGGTAAAAATAAATTTCCATACACACATATTACTTTTTTCTTCCTCCTTTGGAAATGGTCACATTTTCATTTCTTTATGCAATTAGAGTCAATCTTAGCGTGGGAGCATATTGGGTTTGATCGTAAATATCCTTATTGCGTTTTCAAATACAATAAGGCTGTCAGTTGAAAGCCTTATTGCGTCAGCTGGCGCGCTTATTGTGGCTGAGGTGTGAAGAGAGAGGTTAGAAAATATGAGCAATTCTCCTCACTCCCTATATCTTTATTTCTGTTTTATGTCGTAATGTCGTCACACTTTGAATTTAATTGACTGTAAACGTATATGTTATGAGCGTGACGATGTGTGACAACCGTGTGACAACAAAAAGTTGTTGTCACGCATCTAACCGTCTATTTATCAGTGTGTTCTCTCCTCTGTGACAACGTGACAACAAAAAAGGCATTTTTTTGGGTGGGAGAAGTTCTTCTGCGTGTTCACCTACTTGTTTCTCGTGAGGGGCTTGTTTGCAGCGGATAGTGGCTAAAAAAAACAGAACGGCAGGGGAAGCTGCCGTTCTGTGAGATGTGAGTTAGTGTATCTCCATTTCGTTGAAGAGATATTTGCTTTCGCCGAATTTGTCGAGAATCCAGAGAACGTAGCGAATATCGACATTGATGCAACGCTGGAGTTCGGGATCAAACTTAAGGTCGCTACTCAGAGCTTCGATATTCCCATCGAATGCTAAACCGATGAGTTCACCCTTCGCATTCATTACTGGTGAACCAGAATTGCCACCGGTGATGTCGTTGTTGGAGATGAAGCAGGTGGGCAGCTGACCATCCTCGCGCGCATAACGTCCAAAGTCGCGCGCCTCATAGAGTTGGCGCATACGCGGATGTACGATGTAGTCGATATTGGTGCTGTCCTCTTTCTCAAACATGCCCTTCAGCGTAGTCCGCCAATCGTAGAGAACACCATCACGAGGCTTCATGGCCTTTACGTGTCCGTAAGTCATGCGCAGTGTGAAGTTGGCATCAGGAGCTTTGGAGTTGTTGTACATCTCTTCGAGTCCACGAACGTAGGTCTTCTCCAGGGGTTGGACGGCCATTTTGAAATGTTTTGTTCCCTCCAATTTTTCTGAAAGTTCGTCAATGTTTTTAATCATCTTATAGATTGGGTCGGCAGTGAGCGTCTCTGCTGATGGATTGGCAAGGAAAGTTTCCAGCTTTTTGCGGCTGGCGAAGATGGATTGTGAGATGAGTTCGTAGGGATTGCTCACTTGCAAACTGCGCGATATAGGCAAGCGGCAATTTTTCTCCCAGATGGGGAGCAGCAAGCGGGTGCGTTCAATGACATAATCCGTTGTGAAATTTTCTATCTGGTCATTATAGCTTTTAAGCAGACTTTCACTGAAGTTGTGGATGTCTTGGCGGTTATTCGCTTTTAACGCAGCGAGCAGCTGTTGCATGATTCTGTAGGATGCGGGGTATTTGATGTTGCCCAGTGTTGCATACAGCAGATTATCGTCGAAAATAGAATCCTGATAAGTCTTGCAGAGATTGTTAATGTCAGCTACCACCGTTTGGTATTCAGGTTTGCCGCTTTGGCGCGCAAAATCTTGGAAGCGCTTTTCCTCATGGCGTTTCTCATCAATGAGTTTCAAGTTGCGCACAGCCTTGATCATGCCATCGTAGTTCTTCACCACATTGCCCAGTCGCATATTGATGCTTTCAAGAACGAGGCGAATGCTATCGTTCTTTTCCATATATTTTTTGTAGAGATCGAGAACGGGCCAGCCCGCGGCAACTATGGGCTGATTGATGCTATTAACGCGTAGTGCCACTTGTTCGGAGGTGAGAAAACGCGATGTTGAGCCAGGAAAGCCCATCACCATGGTGTAGTCGCCTTCTTGAATACCTTTTGAAGAAATGCGCAGATAGTTTTTGCGTTTCAGCGGAACATTCTGGGGACTGTAGGGAGCAGGCTGTCCGTTCTTATCGGCGTAGATGCGGAAAGCGCACCAGTCCACATTTTGACGCGGCCATACCCAGTTGTCGGAGTTGCCTCCAAACTGTGCTACATTAAGCGGAGGATCGGCCACGAGGCGCACGTCAGTATATTCCTGCATATAGATGATGTAGAACTGGTTTCCGCCGAAGAATGGGAGCAGAGTTGATTCGATACCTTTCAGCTTTGCATACTTCGATTTCTTACGTAACTCGCTGTTCATCTTCGATGTGAAGCTGTAGCTCTGCCGTGTGTATTTGTCGATGCCCAAACGGCGTGCCTCAGCTTCGACCTGCGCGGTTACATCTTCAATCGCTAAGACAAACGTGAAGGTGAGATCCGGAGTGGGGAGTTCCTCTGCACGGCTCTTTGCAAAGAAGCCATCCTTGAGATAGTTTTTCTCGACACTGCTCATGGCGTGGATGTAAGAGAAACCGCAATGGTTGTTGGTGAAGATAAGGCCGTCGGGTGATACCACTTCACCTGTGCACCCATTGCCGAAGATACCGACAACATCTTTCAGGCTTGCCCCTGTCTCGCTGTAGAGCTGGGAGGGCGGTAGTTGCAGACCTGCCTTTCGGAGCGAGTCGGCAAGGTGTTGCTGTTCCATGAGTTTTAGTAGCCACATACCTTCATCGGCACGGGCAACAAGGCTGCACAGAACAGCCACTGCAAACAATAATATTTTTTTCATATCACTGTGGGTTTAAAGATTATCTGATGTGGGAGTTGTGAGTTCGCTCCGAACTCGGCGTGGCTCAGAATGGATAGCCAATGGCGAAATGGAAAACAAGCCCGTCTTTGAATTTCTCCAAATTATAGAAACCGCTACGGCTGGTTTTGTAAGGCGCGTGGAGTCCGATACCTAAATCGAAGCGTAGGATGAGAAATTCCAAATCGTAGCGTAGACCCACGCCTGTGCCTACTGCAATATTTTTTAGCGTGGAGGCAGAGAGGCGTCCGCCCGGCCTATTAGCATCTTCGCGCAGCAACCAGACATTACCGGCATCTATGAATGTTGCACCATAGAGCGAGCCAAAAAGATGAGCGCGCAGTTCGGCGTTAGCTTCCAGTTTGATGTCACCGGTCTGATCTATATAGGAGTATTTAGAATCATTGCTACGATAACTACCAGGACCGATGGTTCGGATGGTGAAACCGCGAACGGAATTGGCACCTCCCACATAGAACTGTTCGGAATAAGGTGCTGTAGTGCTGTTGCCATAGGAGAAGATGGCTCCACCAAAAAAGCGTGTGGCCAGTGTGAAACGGTTGTTGATGGGAAGGGTATAGTGCACCTCCGCCGTTGTCTTTACAAATTGTGCGAACGGACTTCCGAAGATGCGTTTGTTTTGCTCGCTAAACTTCTTACCTGCTGCGGCATAAAAGCCTGAAAAGAGGTTTCCAGCTTCTTTTGCGTGGAGTTGAACCATCAGTGTGTTGCGGTGTTTGGCTGTAGACGTATAAGTGAAGGTGTACGACATGGCTGGAATGAACTGGTCGCGCATGGACACTGCCAGTGTGGGGTTGGCAGCCATGATAGAGTCGTAGGTGTGGGAAGTGTTGATGGTGTTGTTGAAGTCGATGCTGAGTGGCGTTAGCTCATGGAGCATGTTCGACTTCTTATACCATTTGTATGTTGCACTTAGTCCGGCACTCACCAAGGTGAAGAAACCAGCTCGACGCTTCCAGTCGCCGTTGAGAGCAAATGTTGTTTCGGCGGGGAAGTTGAGACGACGGTGCGAAATGATGGGCGCAAAGAAGCGTGGGAAAGTGAAAGAGAGCTGTGAGCCTAATTCGTAACTGTTTAGTAAAGAGTTATTGCTACGGATGCTTGAGCCAAACTGCCATTCATACGAACCAAATATTTTGAACGAAACAGTTTCTCCACCACGAAAAGCGTTGCGCTTATTCATCTCATACGACAGTCCAGGACCTACTTGCTGATTGCTCTTGAGAGTAGTGTTCATTTCAAAATCAGAATCATAGCGTTTGCCCATTTGTGCCGAAATATAGACATCAAGCGAGTCGCAATTAGCGGTTGTGTCACGCGGCACGTAACTTACATCGAGCAAATTGAATACGCCTATTTTGTTTAATTTCTCCAATGTGTTGCGCTGATCAGTATAGTGATACAACTCACCTTTATTGTGCATGACGGCGTGGCGCCACATGCTGGAGCGTAGCGGCATCTTATTGCCTCCATACGTGTAAGTGAAATTCTGATCCGTGCGTGAGGCGTTCAGTTGTTCCTCTGCATTGCGTCGTATGTTTATATATGTCTGTCCAATGTACCACGGGTGATTAGCAACAATAGGGATATTGGATTTGGGCATCACACGGAGTTGTACAAAATTTTTACGGATCAAGGTATCGGCTTGATAAGTGGTGTAGTCGTCCAGCCAATAATAGTAGCCGTTCTCTCTGAGGAGCGAACCGATACGCGTTTGTTCATTTGCCAGTTTCACGACGCTAAAAGGTGCACCTTTTGTTAAGAGGCGGCTCGACTTCGTGGAATGAAGCAGACTGTCTTGCTGTGTACCATACGAATAGTATTGGATCGAGTCGAAACGCGACAACGGTCCAACATTCACCGTGTAATGAATTTTAGCTTTCTTGGGATTTTTCTGTTCTATAATTTTGTATTTCACTTTGCTACGGAAGTATCCATAATTCTGCAGAGTGTTTTGTGCCACCTTGATGCGCATATCAGGATTAACCGTTGAGACATAGACTGGCTGCTGAGCAAAGCATTTATAAATCCATTTTCCCAAACCAGACTTGGCATCAACGAAGCCATTATAGAACCACAACCCCAACTGGAAAGGAGAACGCAGATATGAAGAACCGAAAAGCGCATTGTTAGGAGGATAGGAGAGTACGGCTTCCACTTCCTCTTGCGCTGTTTCAAAAGCTTCTTTATTAACAGCACGTTCTGCCGCTTCAGCTTGTTTTTCTGCTTTCTGCTCAGCTTTAGTTTTTTTCCCGTTTAGAGCTGCATCTTTGAGTTTGTCAATCGTGTTGCCATCTGTTCGTCCTGACAAAACATCACTCACCGTATTTGCCACATCTGCAATGGTTGTGATAACGCCCACCGAGTCGAGTCGAATCTTGCTTTTCTTAGTGGGAGTGTTAGTGTAAGAAATTTTGTCGATGCCGATATACAATTGCTCATCACTCGGCAATTTAGATGTAGTGGAGCACGAAGTGAGGAACAGCAAAAGGAGTAGTACAAGTCCCGTTGTATTTCTCGAAATTCTCGAAAACGAACGAATACTTATAGCACGTGCTACCCGCTGGGAAAATATTATGTCTTGTTTCATTGTTACTTTCTCTTATAGAATGGTTGCTCTTTTGACTTTTTTCGTTACAACGAACGAGAGCAATATCTCGACTTATTTTTTCTCTTTCTTACGCCAGAAGATGAAGAGATCGCCAAACTTATCCGTCTTTTTGCGCACAGAGTATCCCAAACCAGCTTTTGTGAGCTGCCCTTCGAGCGGGTCTTGCTGGTCGCGATCGTAGAAGACACGCAGATAGCGAGTAGCCCCTTGGTTCATTCGGTATTCAACGCTCATGTTATTGATAATACTCTCTGCACGATTATCTGCATTCTTACCAGCACTTACACGCCCTCCGATGATCACTCGGATACGATCGTCCCAGAAGCGTTTAGCAAACTGGAAAGAATAGTCAGTGGTCTGTGTACCGACGAGTGATGTTCCGGTTTCTACGCCCACGCTCAAATCGACGCTCTTTAGTGCATTACCAGCAATGTTCTGAATCTCATTTTGGAGGAAAGCGTTTAGTGCATTGTTTGCCTTAAAGCCACTCTTCATTGAGCTTGAGTCGGTGAGGTACATACCTGTTGCCATCATTGCCACAGCCGCTTTGTTGCGTTGCTCCTTCGACATGGCGGCCAATTGGTTTTGAACACTCAAATCTTCGGGAGCGGCAATGGTGAATTCGAGCCCCATTTTGTCGAGCGTGTTGGTGATAGAAACGCCAACATCAAAAGCAACATTGCGCTGTTGCTCGTTTTCAGTAACGAGCACTTTCATGCGCTCCAGTGCTGTTACGTTGAGTCGAGGATTGGTAGGATCGCCTGTGAAGTCGATAGTGCTGCCCTCCACCAGCTTAAATGTGCGGAGCGGAATAACAGGCAGTTCGTATTTCATCTCGCCCGAACTGGCTGTTAGTTGGCCAGTGAGGCGCATATCTCCTTGATGTGTGATGCGGAATGTAAGATTGCCGCCACCTTCAATATTGGCGTAGTTCTGTCCATCTTCGGAGAGAAGACAGTTGAAATGAGCCCCTTCGTTGACATTGATACCCAGTGCGAGGTCATAGCTTGATGAGGCTTGTTCTTCAAGTTCTATTTCTTCTTCAGGATCGGTGAAATTTGTGAACTTCACAAGATCTTCGAGACGATTATCTACAGATACGGGCGAATCCTTCAGAATATATGTCATATTGGTATTATCGAGGATGTCGAGTCGTCCGCGAATCGACAAATTATCTGCCGTACCTTTCAGCGTACCTTGACAGTCGGCATAGACTTTTCCAAATACCAAAGAGTTGCGCTTACGTTGCGCATTGATAAGTTCGAAGTTGTTCGCTTTTACGTTGAAATCCAAAGAAACTTTGCTGGTGTTGCTTATATCTATATTGCCATTGAGAACGAGCGGATTCTTCCCCGTGGAGTAGAGGTTGTAATTCTCAAAATGCACCTTAGAGTTGTTGATAGCAACAGGCTTTTCTTCCATGCGGAAGTCAAAACCGTAGACGTCGGAGTAAACGTGACCAGAATCTACATCTAATGAACCATTGAGTATCGGGTTCTTCGCTGTTCCTTGAAGCGTGAAATCGCCGCCCGCTTTACCGCGTAGTGCTACATCTGTTCCTTCGAGGAAGGCATTGAGCATAGGCATTGGGAAATCGTGTAGATTGCCTTTTACATTAAATTCTCCGTTCTTGTCAGCATAAGTACCCTCTGCTTCGAGAACTTCGATACCGCCCGAACTGATAAAGGCTGAAGCGTAGTGTTCTCCGTTCGATTTGGGCAAGTAAGTGACATCAGCTCCAATCTGTCCCAGGCGTGTACCATCGAAAGCAAAACTGTTAGCTTGGAGTGAACCCATCGCACTGATATTCTTATGATCGTCGAAGAAGTGAATATCACCCGAAAGCATACCTTGCATTTTTGGCAAGAAAGGAAGTACATTGGATAGCTCACCTAAGTTGACATTGTTCACAGAAAGAGTGATATCGTTTACACTATCGGTGGCGGTAGAGTAAATCTTAAGACCCGTACCGTCATCCGCTGTTAAGTTTACATCCGCTCGAATCTGTTTATTGTTTCCAAGGAAGATGTAGTTGTCTTTATTGATACTGAAACTGCGGTAAGCCAGAACAGGCTGTTCGGGATAAAGAACGATGTTGATACCATCTTGCAATACATCAGCACGCAAGCCCACATCGAAACCTTTATCCCCGTCAGCATCAAAGAACTTTGCTTGTATACCAGCTCCTTGCGAAAGGATGTAACCATGTAGCTGCGCGTTGAATTTATTGGGGTTGCGTCGCGTGTAGTTTCGGACACCCCCGTCAATAACCACGCCTGAAGTATCTTGCGATATGACCAAGTTGACACTATCTAAAAGTAGTTTTCCTGTTGTGATGGAGTCGGCACGGATGAGGCCCGACAGTCCCGAGAGAGGATGAGCATGGAGATCAATATAAGCCGTGCGGAACTGATACCCTTTGATGCGCAAATAGTCGCTCACGAAATTAGTACGCGCAGCTTCGAAATGGAAATTCATCACTGGCAGCTCACTCTTGAGAGCCTCTTGATTGAGCTGACGGTGAGCAAGTTGCTTTTCAAATAGTTTGAAGAAACGCGTGAGGCGCGGCACAAGGCGATCAACATTCCCTCGCGTTCCGAGTCGAAGTACCATGTCGCCACTGGTAGCAAAGACGTGGGTTGAATCATTACCCGTTCCAAGCGAGAAATCTATATCGCCTGGCGTGAAACCTCTATTAGGCGTCATCGCCAAGAGGTCGGAAAGTCGGCCAGATGCAGAGTAAGCTGTAAATGTGCGATTGGTGCGGAAGGTTAGGTCTATCTGACCGCCACCTTGCAGGGTGTCCGCCGTTAAGCCCAGCCTGCGGAAATCTATTTTCTCAAAGTTGCTCGACAATCGGCCAGAGATGTCTCTACCTAATGTAGCTTGGAGCGTTCCTTTTCCAGTAAGTAGCGCGTTGTTAATACTGAACTGAGCATTCGATGTACTACCTTGTTGGCGAACCGTAATAGATAGTCCGCTTAGATCATAATTGGCGTAGTTAAAACTACGAACACGAGCATCCATCGTGAGGCCGGCGCGGGGAGAAAGCACGTCGAAACTTCTGCTGCGCGCTGAGAGCGTCCCGCTAAAAGCCGACAGTCCCATATTGGGGAGGAACTGCTGCAATGCGAGTTGGCGAGCATCAACGCGGACGTCAAAAGCTTCCGTTTGCAGATTAACGCGCGCCTTCACTTGCGCATTTCCGCGCCCTGTTGCAAGGTTCGTGTTGAGTTGGTAATCATCGCCGCGGAAGGATAGGTTTCCTTTCATCCCCAGCGTAGCGGGAATACTCACCGTTTTGGCCACATCAGGCAAAATGTTTCTGAAGAGTGAGGGAAGGGCTGCTCCCGTGCGGAGCGCAAAGTTTATTTTAGCCGAAGGTGTTTTTCCCGTGATGCCATCCAGTCGTCCATTACCATTGAATGTAACAATGCCTGGCAGGTTGATAGACGTATTCTGAAATATGATATGAGCCAGATTCCCTGAGAAACGTCCATTGAGCGAAAGAGTTCGGTTGGGGTAGAGGCGGAGATAATGAGCGGGAAGATAACCCTGCGCCAAATTTTTCACATCAGGTGCACCTAAAGTTGCAGCGAGGTTCAGACTTACTGAAGCACGACTGCCTTCGCCAAAGGCAGAGAAAGGTAGGTCTACCGTGGCGCGCACCGAAGAATAGGGCGTTTTTAGGTTGAGAGCAGGAAGCACTATATGAGTGCTATCAAGATACACTGATCCGCTGAGTTCTTTCACCGCAAAACCGCATTGTTCCTGCAAGGTAACGTGGCGCACACCCAGGCGCAAAACGCCAGCGTGGTTGTAGCTGAGCGTATCGATTTGTGCGTTTAGTCCCGTCACTACAATGTTTGTTGCGTCAAACGGCTTGGTAGGTTTTTGCAATGTGGTCAAAGTGCTGGATGCTGCGCGCATTTTCCATTGTTTTCCGCGCCCTGTTGTCTCTACGGGGAATGGATTCCAGCGTTCCAGTTCTGCCACGTTATCGGTGTATGTATATGCAATGCGCAAACTGTCTTTGTGGTTTCGTTGACGGTCGGCAGGAATTGCGGGGATGGGATATCGCGGAGTCCAAGTGCCGTCAGTCCCATTGGGCGTATAAGCCACATTTCCTTTCTTGATATTCAGACTGCGAAAGGCATAATACGCCTTACCCGTGTCGAAATCGCCATCGGTGAGCACCGCCTTTTTCAATTGAGCCGCCACCCAAATAGTGTGATGCACCTTTTGGGGAGGAGTGGTGGGCAATGCTCCTGCCAGTGCCACACGGGCTTTGACATTTTCGAGACTGGCTTCATCCACGCGAATACGCCAGTGGTTCTTGCTGGTCGTTGTATCGTCGAGCGCACTATCGGCGAGAGCCACTGTTATGTCTGAATTGCGCAGTCGCGCCAACTGAACATGAACGTCTTGTTTTTTCCAATTCACGCCTTTTGTTTCCGCCGTGAGGTGCCCCACAACTCCTTTGATGCGCGTGTTTGAGATATAGTTCTTAGTGTCTATTCGCGACGCATCTAATTCTATCCCATTCACGTTGGCTTGCCCTTGAAGGAGAGGGAGCATTTCCAAATTGAGGCGGACGGTGCGCGCATTGAGTAGTGTGTCGCCTTTCTGCACAGCTTTCACACCATTCACGTTGAGATCCAACGGAAAAGCCAATCGAACATTATCGACGGAAAACTGAACGCCTGTTGTTTCGCTGAAATGCGTACAAACGCGATTGACTATAAAGTTCTGAACAGGTGGGAAATAAACCAGCAGGGCGAGTATGAGAAAAAGAACTATCGGCGTGCAAACCACCCATAGTGCTATCTTTCCTATTTTTCTTAAACTTTTTGATTTCGGCATATTGAGCAAAATTACGGAATTCTTATCGTAGCCCCATATCTTTCCGTTACAAACTCACCCTTTTTCTTTCTTTTTCTTTCTTTCTTCCTTTTCGTGTATTGCTGATAAATGATTTTATGCGAAAGAAATCCCCCACAAACATACTCGCAGAAAACAGCAGTTCGTGGGGAATTTCTATTTTATTGAGCACACTTATTTGCGCAGAATCTTCTGCGTAGTTCCGTTGCTCATACGAACGATATTCAGCCCGCGCTGCAGCTCGTTGAGTCTGCGCCCGTCAGTAGAGTAAATCGTCTGGATGCTCGCATTGGCTTCAGTGGTAGCCGTAGCAACGCCCGTACTTCCTTTCTTTGTGAAATACCCTGTTTCGGGATTCGCCATGGAAGCATCTTTCTTACTTTCATCGTAGGCCACTGCTCCTTCGAGACTCCTACAACCAGTGAACATATCCCAAGATTGTGAACAAGTCCAAGTATTATTGCAATAGATGGTTTCTAGAGAACTGCATTCACGAAACATTGAATTCATTTCTTGCATGTTCTCCGTCTTGAAGTTGGAGAGATCGAGGGAAGTTAACCTTGAGCAGCCCCTAAACATTTCATTCATGTTTTGCACGTTCTCCGTCTTGAAGTTGGAAAGATCGAGGGAAGTTAAACTCCGGCACTCCTTAAACATTTTATTCATGTTTTGCACCTTCTCTGTCTTGAAGTTGGAAAGATCGAGGGAAGTTAACATTGAGCAGCCAAAAAACATTGAATTCATGTCTTGCACGTTCTCCGTCTTGAAGTTGGAGAGATCGAGGGAAGTTAAACTTGAACAGTCCCAAAACATTGAATTCATGTCTTGCACGTTCTCCGCCTTGAAGTTGGAGAGATTGAGGGAAGTTAAATACCGGCAGCGATAAAACATTGAATTCATGTCTTGCACGTTCTCCGTCTTGAAGTTGGAGAGATCGAGGGAAGTTAAATACTCGCAGTCCCTAAACATTGAATTCATGTTTTGCACGTTCTCCGTCTTGAAGTTAGAGAGATCGAGGGAAGTTAAATTCTGGCAGCCCCTAAACATTCCCATCATGTCTTGCACGTTCTCCGTCTTGAAGTTGGAGAGATTGAGGGAAGTTAAATTCAGGCAGAACGTAAACATTGTCCTCATCGTAGTGACTTCAGATGTATTGAGATTTGTCAATCCTTCTATTTTCTTCAGGTTTCTAAAATTAAAAAACCAGCTCTCAGTGCTTTGGGGAAGATAGTTCTTGAACGAAGCATCGAAGACAGCGGTAGTAACTTTGGACTCTGTTCCAGACCAAGCAGGGTATGTATCTCCATATACCTCCTTCGTCTCCTTAATTCCCCACACAGTGCCCGTGCGGGAGGATTTTTGATCGTCGTAGTAGAACGTCAGCGTTTTCTTATCGCTGCTTTTCACAACGTAAGCTTCCTTCTCCTGTGCTTGAACAGACTGCGGAAGGAGCAACAAGGCCATGAACCATGCGAGGAACACAGCACAGAAATTCTTGAGTAATTTTTTGTTCATAAATTTTTTGCTTCCCCTTTGTCTCCTCATCGTCTTTCAGCTTTCTGGGAGTGCCGTATCGGGAAGTTGGGCAGTTGAGATTAATAGTAATTTCGAATCATTAGATTAACACCTTGTCCGCCTTTCGACTCTTTAGAAAGCAAAGCGACAAGTTTTCTTTTATAAAAGTTGTATTTTCGCAAAGGTAGGGAAACTTATTTAATAATGCAAAAAATATATATTTTTCGTTGGGGGAAGTGGACGGATGAGCGTCGCACTGAAAGCGTTGAGGGAGTATTCTCCCTCTCTCCTCCTATAGAAAAAACTCATTTTTTGTTGTCACGTTGTCACGGAGGAAGGGAAGAAGCTGATAGATAAGGACTTATGCGCGTGACAACAATTGCTCTTTGTTGTCACACCGTTGTCACGCGTCGTCACGCTCATAAAGTGTACATTCTCAAATGGTTATCCTCAAAGTGTGACAACGTGACGACGTGACAACGAAAAAATGAAATCCTGGGAGGAGGAGAGGTGGCTGCTGTGCGACGCCGCCGGCGTCGGAGAGTGGTGCATCTCACTTCCCCACGGGTTCGCCCTTCGGGCATCACCCACGGTTAAGCATGGTGTGTCCCCGCCGAGGACAGTGGGTGAGTACGCTACATTGCTAAGAGGAGTGGGTATAATAAGCACGGCGGCGGAGAACCTTAGTCTATCCTCAAACGCAATAAGCGCGTGAGCGGATACAATAAGGCTGTGAGCTGACATCCTTATTGTATCTGAAAACGCAATAAGGATATTTATGATAGCGCAGATTTTGAAATAACCCCCAAAAGTGAGACAGAAAACTTTTGGGGGTTATTTCGGGGTTAGCAGAAATGCAAACTGAAGCTTCTGATACGTTCCTAAAGCTTCAGTTGCTTATGATCAATCAAGTATTAGTGATAAACTTCAAAATCTGAAGCGTCAGAATCTTTTTTGAAAAACTCTTGATGGGGTGGAGTGGAGAAGGTGAAATATGTAAGCTGCGTAACAACAATAAAGAAGCGACTTAATGTGCGAATAATCTTTCTTGTGTTATTTTTTTATCTTGAGGCCGACAAATACTTCCTCATCGTGCTCTACTTGCTTTGTCAAGAGAAAATGCAAAATGTTGTCTTTCTCCTTAGAATCGGGTGTAAAATAATTCTGACTTACAGACCATCCAAGTTTTCCGAAGAAATTAAGTATGTCAACTGGTGAGTTGA
This sequence comes from uncultured Alloprevotella sp., assembly GCA_963535845.1. Lineage (GTDB taxonomy): Bacteria > Bacteroidota > Bacteroidia > Bacteroidales > Bacteroidaceae > Alloprevotella. The sequence goes on along the minus strand of CAUSYJ010000012.1, from coordinate 139 downwards.
AGATTTTTTTACTTCCGTCCTCGTTGATGATGTAGCCGCGCTTTTCTGTGCCTGCATCTACAAAGGCTGATACTTTCTGCGAGAATAGTGCGGCATTATGAACAACAACTTCGCAATATGCTGCGTGAGTGGTTTGTGC
>CAUSYJ010000011.1:0-22209 GCA_963535845.1 uncultured Alloprevotella sp. | reverse complement strand
GTTGTGAACGATAATGCAAAGATACGATTCTGAAAGCAATTCACAACAGCGCGAGGAGGGCGAGCCACAAGTTGGCGGTTGTGAACGATAATGCAAAGATACGATTCTGAAAGCAATTCACAACCTTCCTACTTCAATGACGGCATCGTCTGCAGTTGTGAACGATAATGCAAAGATACGATTCTGAAAGCAATTCACAACGCCGAATTAAGAGGAGCAGTACGGGTAAAGGTTGTGAACGATAATGCAAAGATACGATTCTGAAAGCAATTCACAACTATTTACCACCAAGAAGACGACGGCTCTCGTTGTGAACGATAATGCAAAGATACGATTCTGAAAGCAATTCACAACAGAGGCTCAAACAAGTAAGACCCAAACGGAGTTGTGAACGATAATGCAAAGATACGATTCTGAAAGCAATTCACAACCAGCAGTAGACAGGAAGAAGAGAAGAAGAGGAAGCAAGGGAGGAAGAATAAAACACCGACATGTGAAAATCCGCATCGTTCTCTCTGCAAAGAGAGCAATAACTTTTCAAAACACAAAAAGTTATAAAGTAAAACAGAAACTTCATGTACATCCCTACGAGGATATAAAAAAGAAAAGCAATGATCCGTCGCCTTCCTCGTGTGTCTCGCGATAAACACGAGACGGAGGATAACTTGATACATTGCTTTAGGGCAAAAGTAGCAATAACTTTTCAAAAAACAATGAGTTACGAATAAAATTCTCTCTTTTCTAAAGCGCTAAACAATAATGCACTCAAAGATACGTCCCCGAAAGTAGCTCACAACAAAAAAACCAGCGATGAAGCTGGGGGTTGAGCGAGGGACGGTCTCTGAAGGTTAACCGCACCCCTCGCACTGCAAATATACGGAAAAATCTGTGTAATCTTCCTTTTTTGCAATTTTGATTGTCTTCAGCAGAAAAAGGCGAAAAAAACATATCTTTTATTTCATCGTCCATAGCCTTATTGCGTTTGAAAATACAATAAGGCTGTCAGCTGACATCCTTATTGCGTCAGCCGACACCCTTATTGTAGCGGAGCTGATGATAAGGACAACCGAAGCGAAGAGGATTCATTCTCCTCCTCTGCTTTGTTTTTGTGCCGTCACGTCGTCACGTTGTCACACTTCCATTATAACAAACTGGAAACATGCATGTTGCGCGGGTGACAACGGCGTGACAACAAAATCAAAACACAAATCGTTGCCACACGTCTAAACTCCTGTTTATCAACCCATCAGCACCTCCGTGACAACGTGACAACAAAACAAATAGTTTCGCACATGGAGGAAAAAAACGACAATATTCCATGCAGCATTCTGTGTCCTCTCCACGCTACACACATACAGCTCTAATGTAAATATATAGGGTGCAAAAGAGATGAAAGAGAGAAAGGAGGAGAGAAGGATAAAGTTTTTTACGATTTTATTGCAGATTTTGTTAACTTTACTTGGCATAATGAAATATAGTATATATATTTGCCTATCCCAACTAAGGTTAACATCTACACAACTACTTAAATCATGCAAACAAAACCGATGCTTTCGTTTCCGAAAGCAGTAAAAAAGGCATTCCGCGACTACGCCGTCTTCAGTGGACGCTCGCGCCGCTCGGAATTCTGGTGGTTCGCACTATTCAACACTATTGTGACCATGGGTTTGCAGTTTGCATTTTTCACTATCTCTATCATCACGGGACTTGTTTGGGTAAAATTCCTTGTTTATCTCTATTCTTTGGCAACACTCATCCCTTCCCTGGCCGTTGCGGTGCGCCGCTTACACGACACGGGACGGAGCGGCGGTTGGATTGTCGGTCTTTTCTTGTCGACACTTCCAATGATACCTATACTCCCGCTGGCCGTATGGGACGGTCGCATATGGGCGGTAGTGATTCTCTCGTTTTGCGCTCTGATCAGCTTAGCGCTCAGTATCACCATCTTGGTGTTCTGCACCAATGATTCGAGTACGTACAGCAATAAGTATGGGCCTTCGCCCAAGTACATAGACTGAACAGTTTTCTCATAATTGTAAGTTTCAGAAAGAGGGGTGCAACGTTTTTTTCCTACGTTGTGCCCCTCATATTTATCCTAAGAGTGGCAAAAAATGGAGAGAGGAAAAGAACGAGAAAAAACTGACAAAAGAACAAGAGAAAAGAGCTTTTGTATGTCAAAATAGTCGGAGAAATACGTTTCAGCGGGAATTCGCGCGCTTCGCACCTAAAATTCTTTAATTCCGCAAAGCAACCACTTTTTTGATGTATTTTTGCGTAAGACTTAACACACACCGAATGTTTCACAGACTTTTTCTATACCTCCCCGCCCTACTGCTAACACTCACCAGTTGCAGCAGTGGCAAAAATCAGCACAATAAAAATAATCTGCAAAGCCCTGCCGACACGGTGGTGGACGATGCGCTCCGCCAGCAGCTGGCCGACTATGTGGAGCAAAAACGGCAAGCCGACCATTTGGGCCTTTACATCTACGATCTCACGGCCGATAAGCCCGTTTTCGGGTATCGCGAACAAGCCCCAATGCCACCGGCTTCGTGCATGAAGCTCATCAGTGGCGTGGCTGCCCTGCACCTGCTCACGGACAAATACCTCTACCGCACAACGCTCTACGTGAAGGGGCGCATCCGCAACGGCGTATTGCAGGGTGATGTAGTGCTGCAAGGCAGTCTCGACCCGCAACTCTACGCTCCCGACCTCGTCATGTTCACCAACGCCCTGAAGCGGCACGGCATCCAGGAGGTGGAGGGCAACGTCCTTTTCTCGCCCGTCCACGATGAAGTACCCACACCCGAGCAACACTGGGGCCCTGGCGATGTGGTGCTACCCCAGTACGGACTCTTCTACCAACCGCGCCCCATCATCTTGCGCCAACTCCGCAACGCCCTGCAGCGTGCCGGTATCAGGGTGACTGCCGAGCGCGTGGGCATAGGTACAGTGCCCCACGGAGCGCGCCGACTGTTCCGCTTCAACCGCCAAGTGGGGCTTGTCCTTGGGCGGGCGTGGCACAACAGTAGTAACACGCAAAGCAGCGGCCTCCTCTACACCCTCGGCTTAGAGTCGTCGCCCAGCGCGTCCGCAAGCCCCGACCGCCACGACCTGCGCCAGCGCGGCGTGGACTATATCCATCGCTTCGTGCGCGAGCAGATCGACAGCACCGGAACGCATGTCATCCACGACGCCTGCGGCCTCTGCTCCGAAAACCGCGTGACGGCCGAGCTCCTCGTTAAGACCCTGCGCTACGCCTACCAGCGACCCCAGATCTACCGCATGATGCGCGCCCACCTCCCTATCTCGGGCACCAACGGTTCTTTCCTCCACATGATGGAACGCAGCACGGCGCGCGGTAAGATTCAGGCCAAAACCGGCACACTCACTCGCCCCTACGGTATCTCCACACTGTCGGGCTTTTGCCGCGGTCGCAACGGCCATCTCTTGGCTTTCGCCATCCTCAACAGCCAGATGTCCATCCTCGATGCCCGCCCCATTCAGCAACGGCTCTGCGAAATCATGATTCAGTAGGGAGAAGGGAAACAATGGAAGAAGCAGAAGGGAAAGCCCAAAGGCTTTGCCTAAAAATCCGTCCGCTCTGCCGATAGGCTTATTTGGCGTTTTTATCACAATATCGTATTTTTGCAGTCAAACCAATCATTATGTTCGAAATAGAAAAAATAGAGAACCGCGTAGAAAAGGCGGTGCTCGTTGCGCTCATCACTAAAACGCAGGACGAACGCCAAGCTAACGAATACCTCGACGAGCTGGCTTTTCTGGCCGAGACGGCTGGCGCGGAATGCGTCAAACGCTTCACGCAGAAGCTCGATGGGCCCAATTCTGTCACTTATGTGGGCAAAGGAAAGCTCGAAGAGATGCGCAGCTGGATCGAGTCCGAACTCGAAGCGGAGCGGGATGTAGATATGGTGATCTTTGACGACGAGCTCAGCGCGAAGCAGATCCGCAACATTGAGAACGAGCTGAAAGTGCGCGTCATCGACCGCACACAACTCATCCTCGACATCTTCGCCATGCGCGCCCAGACGGCCAACGCCAAAACGCAAGTGGAGCTGGCTCAATACAAATACATGCTGCCGCGCTTGCAGCGCATGTGGACCCACCTCGAACGTCAGGGTGGCGGTTCTGGCTCGGGCGGTGGAAAAGGTTCGGTAGGACTTCGCGGTCCGGGTGAGACACAGCTCGAGATGGACCGCCGAATCATCCTCAACCGTATGGCACTGCTCAAAAGTCGCTTGGCGGAAATCGACAAACAAAAGCGCACGCAGCGTTCCAACCGCGGCCGCATGATTCGCGTGGCTCTTGTGGGCTATACGAACGTGGGAAAATCCACGCTCCTCAACCTCATGGCCAAGACGGAGGTGTTCGCCGAAAACAAGCTTTTCGCCACGCTCGACACGACGGTTCGAAAGGTGGTTATCGACAATCTGCCGTTCCTCCTCTCCGACACCGTGGGCTTCATCCGCAAGATTCCCACCGACCTCGTTGATTCATTCAAATCCACCCTTGATGAGGTGCGCGAGGCCGACCTCCTGCTCCACGTTGTCGATATTTCGCACCCCGATTTCGAGGAACAAATCGAAGTGGTCAACCGCACGCTGGCCGACTTGGGTTGTGCGGAGAAACCTGTCATTATCGTGTTCAACAAAGTGGACGCTTACACCTGGACGGAGAAGGAGGCTGACGATCTCACGCCGGCAGGTAGCGAGAACGTGAGCTTGGTAGAGCTCCAACAAACTTGGATGAATAAGATGGGCGAGAATTGTATTTTCATCTCCGCCCGAGAGCGCCTCAACATCGACGAACTCCGCGATTTGCTCTATAATCGTGTGCGTCAGCTCCACGTTCAGAAATATCCCTACAACGATTTTCTTTTCAATCAGTACGACAGCGACGGCCGTCCACTCTGATTTATTCTCTCATATCCCTAAAAGCCGAGCCAGTTTGCAGCACCTTCTCTCGTTTCCGTGCTGCCGCGGCTCGGCCTTTTCCCATCCATTATGCAAGAACAACATTCTCGAACCCAACTCCTCTTAGGTCGTCCGGCCATCGATACGCTCGAAGGTAGCAGCGTGGCGGTTTTCGGCGTAGGTGGCGTAGGCGGCTACGTTGTGGAAGTACTCGCCCGCAGCGGCGTGGGCGAACTCGCTCTTTTCGACAACGACCGCGTGTGTCTCTCCAATCTGAACCGACAAATCGTGGCCCTTCATTCCACTGTGGGGCAATATAAAGTGGATGCGGCCGAGGCGCGTATCCACGACATCAACCCGCATTGCATTGTCCATAAATATCCCACTTTTTATCTCCCCTCAAATGCCGACGACTACGACTTGAGCCAGTACGATTATGTGGTAGATTGCATCGACACGGTCACGGCAAAAATCGAACTCATCAAGCGTTGCCACCAGCTCCACGTGCCTATCATTTCAAGCATGGGAGCTGCCAACAAAATGGATGCAACGGCCTTTCGCGTGACGGATATTACCAAGACGACAATGGACCCTCTGGCGAAAGTTATACGCAAGAAACTTCGCACTTTGCGCATACCTCATCTCAAAGTGGTGTATAGCGAGGAACAACCGCTCCGCCCGCTCATCGAGGAGATGCCGGTTGCTGCTGTTCAGAACTCCTCCGACACCTCCCCCTGCCTCTCGACAGATGCGGAGATGCCCACCCCCGCGGAGCGGCGTACCGTTCCTGCCAGCAACGCTTTCGTACCCGCTGCTGCGGGTCTCATCGCGGGCGGCGAAGTGGTGAAGGATCTCCTCCGTTTGGCCGAAACCTATCGCATCGCGCCTGCCGACGCTGCCAACAGCCCTGCTGCCCAAGCTGCAGCAGAACGGGCCAAAGCCCACCGCGAACGTGTCAGCAAAATCCACAACAAAGGAGAATAAAAAAGCTGCCTGCTTCTCCGACCAGTCTGACTAATCCGACCAGTCAGAAAAGTCTGACCCGTCTGACCCGTCTGACCCGTCTGACCCGTCCGAATTGTCCGACAATTCCAATTCTTCAAAGCACCAGCTATTCAATAGAAAACCCCGAGCATTCAGCGAATGTTCGGGGCTAAAATTATGGAGTTGATAGAGATTACTTGCAGCTGCCGCAAGTGGGTTTGATTTGTTTGAAGAAATCGTTGCCCTTATCGTCGACAAGAATAAAGGCGGGGAAATCTTCCACACGAATCTTCCACACAGCTTCCATACCGAGTTCGGGATATTCCACACACTCGATGCTCTTTATATTATTATAGGAGAGGATAGCTGCTGGACCACCAATAGAACCGAGGTAGAAACCGCCGTGCTTTTTGCAGGCATCGGTCACCACTTGCGTGCGGTTGCCCTTGGCAATCATCACCATCGAACCGCCCATACTCTGGAAGAGGTCTACATAGGGGTCCATGCGGTTGGCAGTTGTCGGACCCATAGAGCCGCAGGCCATACCCTTCGGCGTCTTTGCTGGACCAGCGTAGAGCACAGGGTGGTTCTTCAAATAATCAGGGATACCTTCACCGGCATCAATGCGGGCTTTGATCTTAGCGTGGGCAATGTCGCGCGCCACAATGATGGTGCCGCTCATGCTCAAGCGCGTGCTCACGGGATACTTAGTGAGTTCCTTGAGCACTTCTTCCATCGGTTGGTCGAGGTCGATTTTCACACCGCCACCTTCGCCGGCGTTGCGGAGTTCCTCTGGAATCCAACGCGTAGGATTATCGTCGAGTTTCTCAATCCAAACACCGTCCTTGTTGATCTTACACTTAATGTTACGGTCGGCCGAGCAACTCACGCCGATGCCTACAGGCAGACTCGCGCCGTGGCGGGGCAAGCGAACGACACGAATATCGTGGGCAAAATATTTACCGCCAAACTGAGCACCAAGTCCTATCTTATAGGCCTCTTCGAGCAACTGTTTCTCCAGCTCGAGGTCGCGGAAAGCACGGCCGGTCTCGTCGCCCGTGGTGGGGAGGTTATCGTAGTAGTGAGTAGAAGCCAGTTTCACGGTCATCAAGTTCTTCTCCGCACTCGTACCACCGATGACGATACCGATATGGTAAGGCGGACAGGCAGCCGTACCGAGGCTCTTCATCTTTTCAATGAGGAACGGAATGAGCGTAGGCTCGTTGAGAATGGCTTTCGTTTCCTGGAAGAGATACGTCTTATTGGCCGAACCGCCACCCTTCATCACGCAGAGGAATTTATACTCGTCGCCTTCCTCAGCTTCGATGTCGATTTGTGCGGGCAGGTTGCAGCGCGTGTTCACCTCCTCAAACATAGAGAGCGGCGCATTCTGTGAGTAGCGGAGATTCTCCTCCGTATAAGTTTTATAGACACCGTGTGCGATAGCCTCAGCATCGTCGAAATCAGTCCAAACGCGCTGTCCCTTTTCTCCGTGAACGATGGCCGTACCCGTATCTTGGCAGATGGGGAGCTGACCCTTCGCTGCGATTTCTGCATTGCGCAGGAACGTGAGTGCCACGTATTTGTCGTTGTCAGAAGCCTCCGGATCGCTCAGAATCTTGGCCACTTGGGCGTTGTGGGCGGGGCGGAGCAGGAAAGCCACATCGCGGAAAGCCTGATTGGTCATGCGCGTCAGGGCTTCGGGTGTTACTTTCAGGATTGTCTTACCTTCGAACTCGCTGGTGCTGACGCCTTCTTTCGTCAGCAGATAGTACTCCGTGTCGTCCTTGCCGAGCTGGAACATAGGAGCATACTTGAATTCCGGTGTTTGTGCCATAATGCTATGAGTTATTTAATGATTATGTTGCTGCGAAATTAAGTATTATAATTCAAATAGGAAAGATGGCGCGGAGAAAAGAGACAGAAACGCACAAGTGTACACACAGTAAAGACAATCCGGCAGAAACGACACATCTGTAAAGGCTTTTCCTTATTGTATTTCTGCTTTTTATGAAAATTTTGTATCTTCGCCACCATAATTCATTTAACAAATTACTAAACACCAACAAATCTATGAGAAAATTGTTACTCTTGCTGCTTGTTTTGCTGGGCGTCAGCTCGCTGCAAGCGCAGGTTTTGCCGTCGTTCTCTACGGCCGACAATCCAGTTTGGTACCACGTTCAGTTTAAGACGGGTTCCAACTGCTTGGCAGACCAAGGGCGCGGCAACGCACTCAAAACTGCGACAAAAGCAAATGTCGATGCGCAGAAATGGGCCTTTATCGGCACGAAGGACAACTTTGTGTTGCTCTCCAAGAAAGGCAACTACGTTAATTTCAATAGCTCAAACTTCACCACCTCCGCTACTGGCGTTGCGCTGAAGATGGTGGAGAGCACCAACGCTGCGGCTTCCGACTGCTGGGAGATACAGCGCAAGACATCGTCACAAAGCATGAACCAATGGGGCGGTACGTCGGCTGGCGTGAACCTCGGTGAGTGGACCGCCGGCGACAACAACAATCCCGTTCGTTTTGTGGCTACTGAGGCCAAATTGCCGGTGTTTAGCACCGAAACGTCCTCTACTTTCTATTTCGTGAAGTTCTGCCAAGGCGGTGGCTATTTGGCCGACCAGGGTGCAGGCCAGAGCGTGCAAATAGCAGCTGCCGACCCCATACCAGCGCAGAAATGGAAACTCGTGGGCACTCAAAGCAACTTCCAACTCGTCAACGAGGCCGGACTCTACGCCTATGTGGACGGAACGGGCAATGCCGCACGCATCAAAACGCGCACCACGCCCGACGCCAACGGCTTCTCTCTGGTAACAACAGGTGTGGCTGCATTTAGCCCCAACTGGGAAATCCACGCCAACGGTATCAGTGGCAACAACGCTTTCAACCAATGGGGTGGTGCGCAACTGGGAAATGAGATTGGTTTGTGGGCAGCTAACGACGTGAACAATCCCGTGGAATTTATCCTACCTAAGGACATGATCTACGCTGACTACAAGGTGGAGGGCATCGCCCCTGCATCTGTGAGCGGATTGTCCAAACTCACGCTTTGGTACACACAGCCCGCTACGCTCGGCGGAACATCGAACAACTGGATGGAATATTCCTTGCCCATCGGTAATGGACAGTTGGGCGCGAGCCTCTTCAATGGCACGTACAAGGACGAAGTACAATTCAACGAGAAAACCCTCTGGAGTGGTTCGAGCACGGACAACGGTAGTTCCTACGGGGCATACCAGAACTTCGGTTCCCTCTTTGCCGAAGATTTGAGCGGAGATTTCGATTTCGGCTCAGATAAGAAAGTGAAAAACTATTATCGTGCGCTCGACTTGACCCGCGCCATTGGTTCTACACACTTCACCAATGCTGACGGCAGCAAGACTTACGACCGCACCTACCTTGCCAGCTTCCCCGACCGCGTTATTGCAGTGCGCTACGCTTGCAACCAACCGGGAAGTCTCTCGCTGCGCTTCACGCTCAAACCGGGCGTAAAAGCCAACCTCTCCTATGCCGACGGCGAAGGAACGTTTAGCGGCAAACTCACCACTGTAACGTTCAACGCTCGCATGAAGGTGGTGCCCGTTGGCGGTACGATGACCACGGATGCCAACGGCGTGGAGGTGCGCAATGCTGATGAGATTTGCGTGTATCTCGCTGCTGGCACTGATTTCGATGCTTACAAGACTACGTATATCAGTAACACCGCTGCTCTTCCCAGCACGATGAAAGAGCGCGTGGACGCTGCCGCACAGAAAGGTATGGCTGCCATCATGACGGATCATGTGGCCGACTATCGCAACTACTTCGACCGTGTGGATTTCTCCCTCGAAGGTTCGGAGAATGCTATACCTACCAACAAACTGGTGGATGCTTACTCAGCCGACGCTACTGGCGTGAAGGGTTCTTCCCTCATGCTCGAACAGCTCTACTTTGCTTACGGCCGCTACCTTGAGATCGCTTCTTCACGCGGTGTGGATCTGCCCAGCAACTTGCAGGGTATTTGGAACAACACCAACACTCCGCCTTGGGCTTCGGATATTCACTCCAATATCAACGTGCAGATGAACTACTGGCCGGCAGAACCTACCAACCTGAGCGAGATGCACCTGCCGTTCCTCAATTATATCACCAACATGGCCATGAATCATAGTCAGTGGCAGAAGTATGCTAAGGATGCCGGTCAAACGAAGGGTTGGACTTGCTATACTGAGAACAATATCTTTGGCGGTGTAGGTGGTTTCATGCACAATTATGTCATCGCCAACGCTTGGTATGCCACTCACCTCTGGCAGCACTATCGCTACACGCTCGACCGCGATTTCTTGCTCAGCGCCTTCCCCACAATGTGGAGTGCTTCGCAATTCTGGATTGAGCGCATGAAGCTGGCTGCCGATGGCACTTACGAATGCCCCAGCGAATACTCTCCCGAACAAGGTCCTACGGAAAATGCCGTAGCTCATGCGCAGCAACTCGTGGTTGAGCTCTTGCAGAACACCAAAGACGCTGCCGACATTCTGGGCAGCGATGCTAATATCTCCGATGCTGATAAAGCAAAACTGGAAGACCGCTTGGAGAAGGCTGACAAAGGTCTCGCCATCGAAAAATATACTGGCAAATGGGGCTCTCCTCACCACGGCGTGAGCAACGGTCAAGACCTTCTGCGCGAATGGAAATATAGCTCCTACACGCGCGGCGAAGATGGCCACCGCCACCAGAGCCATCTGATGTGTCTCTATCCTTTCAATCAGGTGACACCTGGTAGCCCTTACTTCAAGGCTGCTGTCAACTCTCTGAAACTCCGTTCCGATGAATCAACAGGATGGTCTATGGGCTGGCGCATCAACCTCTGGGCGCGCGCTCAAGACGGCGACCACGCTCGCGTGATACTCCACCGCGCTCTGCGCCACGCTACGTCGTTCGGCACAAACCAGTACGCTGGCGGTATCTACTACAACCTCTACGATGCCCACGCTCCGTTCCAGATTGATGGTAACTTCGGTGCTTGCGCAGGTATTGCAGAAATGCTCATGCAGAGCGCAACGGACACTATCGTAGTGCTCCCCGCTCTCCCCTCTGTTTGGAAGGCTGGCCATATCAAGGGGCTCAAAGCCATCGGTAACTACACAGTCGACATTGCATGGAAAGCCGGCAAGGCCACTCGCATCACGGTGACGAATGTGAAGGGACAAGCTGGAACTGTGAAGTACCCCGGCATCGGTCAAGCCAACTGCTACATCAACGGCACGAAGCAGCCCGCTGGCGCAAACGACAACACCGCTGCTATCCCTGCTCGTCAGGGTGCTGTAGTAGTGTTCGACATCGACGGCAGCTACCAGCCCACCGGCGTCAGGCAAGTCACAGAAAATGCGACGCTCTTCACGGTCGAAGGCCGCACGGTGACCCTCAAAGGTACTGACGTTGAAAGCGTGAGCGTTTACGACCTCCAAGGTCGCAAGTTTGTGCAGACCGCTAACCGCACATTCACCATCCCGGCCGCAGCAGGCAACACCGTTGTCCTCCAACTGGGCAACCATTCCTATAAGGTGGCTCTCTAAGAGCATCCCACCTCTCAACGCAAAGAGCGAACCCGCCCCGCAGCAGGTTCGCTCTTTTTCTATGACAAGTGCCCACACTCTTTCTTGCCGTGATGGAAGACTCCGCTGATGCTATAACGCGGACCGTGGATAGCCTTATTGCGTTTGAAAATACAATAAGGCTGTCGGCTGGTTTCCTTATTGTGTCAGCTGACAGCCTTATTCTGTCAGCCAGCATCCTTATTGTATTTTCGACGGTAATAAATGGGCTGAAAATTCCGCGAAATCTCCCGCGCAATGCTTGTGGTTTCAGTTACGGGTAAGATAGTGAGCTTCCGCTGGAGGCGAGATTTCCACCTTCAAACTACTAATTTATGATGATATAGATGAAGGATTTGGGGTGTTCCTTTGGTGGAAAACAGAATTATGACGTATTTTTGCAAACAAACGATAAGAGATTCGAACGACAAAAGGGGTTCGATGCTTTATTTTTTAATAGGTAGTATTTCCTAAATATAATGAAAAAGTTTTTTATCACTATCCTACTCCTGACCTGCACAGTGACGGGCTGGAGCAAGACCTTCAAAACCATCAAAACGCCCAAGGTGACGGCTTGCGCAATCCCATTCAAAGAAAAAATCACTGTGCGAGAAGTGGTCTTGACAGATACGGCCACCACGCTTCACCTTTGCATCGAATCGCCCGCGGGAGATCCGTTCATTCTCAACAAGAGCAGTTATCTGAAAGATGAAAGCGGCCACCGATATCCCTTGCGCTCGGCCGAGGGGGTCATGCTCGACCAACCGATTTCTTCTCCTAAAAATGGCCCGACTCAATTCGCCCTACATTTTGCCCCCATGCCGCAACGTGTCGGTATGTTCGACTTCATAGGGGGAGACGACTTCTATTCGTTTATGCTCCTCGGCATCCACGACAAAAACACCCCACTCACCACGTCCAGGCTCGAAGCACTCGCCGAGAGCCATCCCTATGTGCTGCCAACGGAGTGGTTCAAGAACGATTCCATCACCATTCGCGGCCGCATCATGGACTATGATGTCGCAAAATTTGGTTTCAACCACTTAGAATGTTACTACGAAAACATTTTTGAGAAAGAGCAGGGATTACTCATGCTCAATATTGCGCCTGATGGGACTTTCGAGAAAAAATTCCCCGCGTGCTATCCCGTGAGAGAGGCTTTCTTCGCGGGCAATTCCAATATAGCGTTCAGCGAGATACCTTTCTTTGCCCGCCCTGGCGAGACCATCGATGTGACGGTGCAAAAGAACGCGCGCGGACAATATGAGTGCCAGTACAACAACGGGAGTTGCAAAGATGCGGAACGATGGCTCAAAGCGAAACTCCCTTTCAATGGCATCATGAATGCCCTGCGCTATTTCAATGGGCCGTTTAGCCAAGCGCAGCCCCTTGCGGAAACGCTCTGGAAAAATGCGCTAACGCTACTGGCACTTACGAGCGAGCGCGACGGATTCACTCCGATGGAAGAGCAGTTGGCATTGGCTGATTTGCAAGTGAGCTTTGCCAGTGCATTGATTGAATATGCCATGAACCGTGAGGATGATTTTTCAAAAAAAGCAGAAGCCAACGGACAGAAGGAACCTTCTGGAGCGGACAGAGCTGAACTGGATGCGCTGAACGATCCCAGCAATTTCAAACTCTTATCGCGCATTCCTTTCGACAATCCTATGCTGACGGCCAGTAGCAGCTTCCCCATCCTCATCAACCGCCTGCGCTTCGCCCCTCCCGTCTTCTCAGGGCAGTTTGCCTCCCTTGGAAAGATGGACAGCGTCAAGATAACGGCCGATATTCAGCAGAAAATTCTCAACAACAAGCGCGAGGCACTGAAAAAACTAATGAGATGCAACGACAGCAACCTGATGCTGCAAATCTGCATCTACAAAGACATTCAGGAAAACTTCAAAGAGTGGCGCAACAATGAGGCGCTCATCCCTGGAATACTGGCCGACACAAGCCGCACAGAACAAGAACGCTTGGCCGAGGCGGAAAGTCTGCCCGCGCTCAACAATATGCTATCGCCCTACTTGGAAGTTCTTTCCTCCCCCTTCATCCGCCAACAAGCCGATCTCTTCTGTTCGGCAGCCATGATGGAACAAGACATCGCTACGCCTCTCCCCGCCAACAACGCAGCGGCCGAAAGGATCCGCCAACTATCGGCGCGCTTCCCGGGCCGCTATCTCCTCATCGATTTCTGGGGAATGGGCTGCTCTCCCTGCCGTGCCGCTATCCAGAAGAGTAAGGATTTGCGCGCCAGCATTGCGCAACGCAAGGATGTGAAGCTCATCTTCATCGCTGCAGAGAACACGCCGCAGGGCAGTGAGGCATATAGGAAATATGTGAAAGAATGGCTCGCCGATGAGGAGTGCATCTGTCTTTCACCAGCAGAATACAACCAACTGTGCGAACTCTTCCGCTTCAACGCCATTCCGCACTACGAAACCATCACCCCTGAGGGCGGTCGCGTTAGAGAAGACCTCAGCATCAACGGCTTCCACAATTTCGACGATGAGTTTGCACGCCTCCAACAACAAGCCCAATCCGCTCAACCCGCCGCTATCGGCGTGCCAGCAGATGCTGTAGAGGGAATGATTATCAACTTCAATGAGAAATAGGATAACTCAAAAAAAGACAACAAGAAAAGGCTTCACCCCGAACAGAGGTGAAGCCTTTTTGTGAGCGGTCTCTAAAGAGTCCGCGTAGAGAAAGGAGGTCTCGCTTAGAAGCTTACACGGAAGCCGAGCTGCATGTGCCAGCGGCTGAGGATATCGCTCTTTGTGAGACGTGGATTATTATACTGGTAAACCGGCGTATAGTTGCCATCAGCTCCCTTCGTCATGCCTGAAACCATCAGCGGGCTTACGTTGTAGACATTGCTATACTGAGCGCCCCACTTCTTGTTGAGACAGTTGGCGAAGTTCATGATGTCGAACGTAAACTCAAAGTTGCAGATGTTCTTCAAGTAAACCTTCTGGCCGAAGTGTACATCAATCTGGTGTTCCCAGCCTGTCATGTTAGAATTGCGTTCAGCATACTGTCCGCGGTGGTTCTTTGCGTAGCTGTCGCTTTCGATCCATTTCTCAAAAGCTGCACGGTTTTGGTCAGCATCCATAATGACCTTGCCCTTTACAACCGTCTGCGTGAAATTCATCAGCGCGAGTTCTTCCTTCGTTGGGATGTAGAGGAGGTTGTTACCCTTCTGTCCGTCGCCGTTGAAGTCGGCGCTCTCATTCATCGTGAGGCTATAGCGACCACCATTAGAGCCGTTGTAAACGATACCGATCTGTGTGCTGGTCCAGCCGTTGAGATATTTCGGAGAAGTCCAGCCCACACGAACCATCACGCGGTGAGGAATGTCGAACTTAGAGTAGCCAAGTTCGCCCTTACCGTTGGTGTCACGAGAATAGTTATACTTCCAGTTAGAATAGGCTACGGAACTCGTACCATCGTTCACACTCTTAGAGTGGCCAAAGGTGTAGCTCGCTGCAAGGTCGAGGCCGAAGTTGAAAGACTTTTCAACGAGCGCACTGAAGGCGTAGCTGTAGCCGCGGTTGGTATTCTTCAGATTAACGATGCTCTGGTAGTCGGACTTTTCACTATTGTAGTAAGGAACAGCTGAGTTCTCATTGCCAGGCACAGCGTAGGTCTTAGCCACTTGATTGATGGCGAGATTCTCGAAGAATACATTGTTCATCGTCTTGCTATAGATAGCCTCGAGCGTCATCTTCACGTCGCCGGGCAGCGTGTGTTCAAGAGCGAGGTTAGAGCGGAAAACCTGTGGGTACTTAAACTTCTTGCTCACTACAGCAATGTCGGGCTTCTGCGTTGTAGAGCTGGCGCTGGCCACATTGTTGAGAACCTGCTGATAGTTTGTCATGCCGGGCACGCTCGTTGAGATGGTGGTAGATTTCATTTCTACACCATTACTATTAAAGGCGTTGCTGAGCCATACGAAAGGCACACGACCGGTGAAGATACCCGTACCGCCGCGCAAGAGCGTCTTGTGGTCCGGAGTGAGGTACCAGTTGAAGCCGAGACGCGGGCTAACCATGAGTTTCGTACTGGGAACGACACCTACTTGAGCATCCAGATTCTTGCTCTTGGCGTATTGGTTGAAAGTTTCATTAGCCGTCGGTTTGTTGAAAACAGCGGGCAAATCAATACGCAAACCATAAGTCACGTTAAAGTTAGAAGTAGCGTTCCATTTGTCCTGAGCATAGAAGCCAAACTGGCCTGCCTTGATGGCTGGAGCATACTTCGTATCACCGCCGGTGAGAGATGGATCGGTGTACTTATAAGAGAAGCGATTGGGCTTATCGTTGAGGAAATCGTTCAAGTTATCGAAAGTCCAAGAACCATTAGCTGCTTGTATGAAGAGGTTAGAAATCTTGTAGATCTCGTTGTGTGTACCGAAAGTCAGCGTATGGTTGCCCAAGTACCAGCTGAGGTTGTCCTCGAGCGTGTAGATGTCTTGGTTCAGCGCATTGGCTGCAGAGCTATATTCCGTACCGATGTTGAGCGTGATGCGGGTTGAATTGTCCGCGCTCAATACGTTCTGAATCATTGCCGTTGGGCCCTGGTAGGGTGAGTCGCGGTGGTCGCGCACGAAGCTTGCACTGGCGCGCAACTCATTGTAGAAACTATCGCTGATACGATTGGTCCATTCTGCAACAAGGTCGTTGGTCTTGTTGTTATAGCGGTAGCCCGAATTGGCGAAATAATAGCTGGTAGCACCAACACCATAGCCGTCTTTGTAGCTATTATTGTGCTGATAGCGCAGCGTGAGGTGATTGGCCTCGTTGATATTCCAGTCGATGCGGCTCGTAATGCCGAGGCTGTGGCTCTCAACGTTGCGTGAGGCGAAGTTGTCGCGAATACCCGTCAGGCCAAAGTAGTGGTCCACTACCTGCTGTGCTACGTCCGTTGAGATGTATTTCTCGCTATAGCCGGGGAAGATGCTCGTGGGGTAGCTCTTTCTCTTGTTCTCTACAGAAGCGAAGAAGAAGAGTTTGTTCTTGATGATCGGACCGCCGAGCGTTCCACCGAAGGTACGCTCAAACTGATCGGTGAGAGGCACTTTTGCATAGTCGCGCACAGCACTGTACTTACCATACATGTTCTGGTTGTTGAAGTAGGAGTACGCACTTCCGTGGAAATCGTTCGTACCCGACTTCGTCACCACATTGATACCGCCACCCGTGAAGCCGCCTTGGCGAACATCATAAGGAGCAATAACCACCTGGAGTTCCTGCACGGCATCCATGGAGATGGGGTTTGCGCCCGTCTGTCCGCCGTTGGTACCATCTTGGCTAAGGCCAAACACGTCGTTAGCCACGACACCGTCGATCTGGAAACTGTTGTAGCGGTTGTTAGAACCTACGAAGGAGATACCGCCATTCTTGGATGAAACGGCCATCGGCGTGTTCTTCACAATGCTCGTCACCGAACGATCAATCGTTGGGATGTTCTGGATTTTTTGCAGCGTGAAGTTCTCACCCGCTCCCGTACGTGCTTTGCGATTGGCCACAACGGTTGCTTCGCCCAAGTCAGTAGATTTTGGCGACAACGAAGCATCGAGCGGGAACATATTGCCGAGCTCGAGATTGATGTTCTCAAACTTCTCAGCATTGTAACCCATGTAGTGGATAGCTACGTTGTAAGGGCCACCAGGACGCATACCCTGAATGGTATAACGGCCATTGGCGTTGGTCACTGCGCTGTAGGTCGTTCCCGAAGGAACGTGAGTGGCCTTTACCACTACTCCTGCAACAGGTTCATTGGTCTCGTTCAGGATCTGACCGCCCAATGAGGACGTAGTTACCTGAGCCTGAACGCAAACTGCAACTGCAGGCGTCAAAGCTGCCAACAATACTCTTTGATAGTATTCCATAAGAAATAGAAAAGATTTAGAATGTCCTTTAATGCTTAGAGGGGAAAGGAATTAAGCCTCTCTTGCAGCGGGTTGCTCGAACCTGCCACTTTTCCACGCCGCGAAGTTACGTGTTTTTGTCAGAAATTAAATTCTTTTGGGGCT
The DNA here is from genome assembly GCA_963535845.1 of uncultured Alloprevotella sp. GTDB lineage: Bacteria > Bacteroidota > Bacteroidia > Bacteroidales > Bacteroidaceae > Alloprevotella. The sequence continues at coordinate 4,680 of CAUSYJ010000011.1, read as the reverse complement.
TTTAACAGAGAAAAAGAGAATAAATAGGATATTCTTACCAATCGGGCAAGTAAAAAACTTACAATTTGTCCGATGCAGTTTGCAGTTTTGATTCTTATTTCACTCTACTGTAGGTTTCTTCGCCTCCTGCCATTCGATGATGCCGCCTTGGAGGTTTACGACTTTGAACTTTGCTTTGTTCAGAATTTCAGCTCCCGTCATGCTGCGCCTGCCCGAACGGCAATAGATGCCCACGGGATGTTTGCGCGAGAGAGCCGATTGTACTTTTTCAAGAAAGTCGGGTTGCTGCACATCTATATTAGTAGCACCTGGAATGTGGCCCTGAGCAAACTCTTCAGCCGTGCGAACATCCAAAAGCTGTAAGTCGCCGTTTTGCATGAGTTTTTCAAACTCGTTAGCACCAACGCTTTTGACACCTGGAACAGAGACGCTGCAAGATGTGAGAGAGAGAAGCAGCCCCGCGGCTGCAAGAAAGATTTTCATAAGTAGCAACAGTTTTTTTGCGCCTCCTATCGGCCGTGCCAATGGTGCGCGTAAGTTTATTAGAGCAAAGATACGGGCTTTTCCTAAATGCTGCCAATTTTTGAGGAAGAAAAGCCAAGGGAACGGCTCTTCTTTCTGAAAAACCAGCTCATATACTCTTGCTAATCAACCCCTTAAACCACTCCGTAAATACAATAAGGATGTCAGTCGACACAATAAGGCTATCAGCTGACACAATAAGGAAGCCAGCCGACAGCCTTATTGCATTTTTTTGCCCTGTCGGACCAGTCGGACAAATCGGACAGGTCGGACGCGTCGGACCAGTCCGATTTTCAAGTAAGCGGCCTCTGAGCTGCCTCTCTTTTATTGAATAAAAGAAAAAAATCTTACTTTTGATGTTACAAAACCGAAAGTCCTGCGTTAGCACAATGTAAACCAACCACTCGAATGGCTCAGAAGTTCCAAAATAGCGACGGCTCAAAAGAGGAAGTACTCCTCCCAGCATTTCAGCGCCTCCAGCGAGGGCTGCGACGCTTGGCCTCCTCCATGGTGGGGGAGAGCGTGGCCGACGATGCTTTGCAGGATGCTTTCGTCCGCCTCTGGACACGCCGCACAACGTTGCGTTCCGAAGATGAGGCCGGCCGACTACTCACCACGACGGTGAAACATCTCAGCATCGACCACCTACGCCAGCAGCAACGGGAAGCCAGTGTGAGTCTGGCCGAGACCGATGGAGCTGAAGAGGACGCGCCCGATGTGGAAAGCCGCTTCCAAGCTGTGGAACGCATCGTGGCCTCCGAACTCTCCCCACTCCAGCGCGACATCCTTCGCCGCCACGATTATGAAGGCCAGGACTACGACGCCATTGCCCAGAGCTTGCAGATGCAGCCTGCGGCCGTTAGGATGCAACTCTCACGCGCTCGACGCACCATTCGAGAAATTTACAGAAGAGATTATGAAGATGAATAGTAAAAACTTGGACGAACTCATCAACCGCTATTTCGACGCGGAAACAACGGTTGAGGAAGAGCGCGAACTGCAACGGCTCATCACCGGGCCTTTTGCCACTGATGTTCGCTATGATGAGGTGCGCGCCGTGATGGGCTTCACCGCCGTGGGGCGTAAGCTGCGCCGCAAGTCGCACCGCTCCGTCCGTTTATGGCAGGCAGCCGCAGCCGCCGTGGTGGTACTCATGCTCGGAGGCGTCTATACCATTCAGCAGGCTCACCCAGATGATGTTTGCATCGCCTATGTCAATGGGCGCAAGGTGACGAACCCCGACGAGGTGGTCAAACTGATGCAGCAAGAGATGCAGGCCGTGAACAGCCCCACAGATGCGCCCACACCGGAGAGCCAACTCAAGGATATGTTTAACACGCTAAACCAATAAAGTCATGCAACGCATTCTGATGATTCTTATAGCTCTGATGAGCGTGGTGCTTCCCGCCCAGGCCCAAGCAGGACTAAATATTGCCTCCATCTTTGAAGGTAGCTACTCCACCCGCCAAGATGCCACTTCGGTGCAGTTCTCGGGCAGCAGGCTCAAGGCTTTCAATCTGAGCCTCTCGCGCAGCCTTTCGCTCACTCCCTCGGCGGCCGACACCCGACAAATAGAAGCTGCCGTGCTTCGCGATGCGGCGCATGCTGTGTCAAAAGAAGAGGTGAGGAAGAGTGGTCATGTCTACTACGGTTTCTACAAACTCTCATCCGTGGGTGCTGAAAACCGCTACATCTTCTATCGGAACAACTCCTATCAACCGGGCTCTGACGGACGTCTCACCCTCATCTATTTGCAGGGACGAGCCACGGCGGCCGAACTCAAACGGATGTTTGGTAAATAAAACAAAGAAAAATAACAATAAAAACCTTACGAATATGAAACTTAAAACTTTCCTTGCCCTGATGCTCATGGGCACACTGTCAGCAACAGCACAAGTGACAACCGACACAGTGACCACCGTGGAAAACGCACGCCGCGTGGTGGTGACGGAGCGGGACTCAGTGGTCAACATCGACATCTTTGGCAACGGCACAGACCCCACGTTCCGCTACTCCTACTCTAAATCGGTAGGGAAAAACTCTGAATCGGTGGTTCGTCAGAACTCAGATAATTGGGACTTTAACATCCTCCTTGGTAAGAAGAAAAAGGAGAAGCAAGAGTCCAACAAATGGCAAAAAGAATTGGGTATGTTCGGCCTGGCAATGGGTTGGGTGTCCGCTCCGGGAATGCCCGACGGACTGAACTCTAAGATGGGAAAATCTGCCGAGTTCTACTTCGACATTCTCAACCTCAATTTCCAGCGTCGCCACCATGCATTGTCCATTCACACAGGTTTCTACACCGCCACACTGCGCCACGAAGGCAAGCAGCTGCGCTACGGCAAGAATGCCTCCCACGGCCTTGCCCCCGAAGCCTATCCCGCTGGTTCGGAGCCTAAATTTTCTCGCCTCTTCCTCACGACCAACTACCTGGGTTTCAGCTATCGCTATACGTTCCGCCACGAATGGTTTGTGGGTTTGCGCACCAACCTCCACTATGCTTGGAGAGCCAAGGTTAACTCCGAATATTCGCTCAATGGGCGCGACTTTATGGAGAAAATGAAGAACATTCGCACCAATCGCGTCTCGGCCGACATCATCGGACAAGTGGGTAAAGACGTCGTGGGCCTCTATGTGAAGTATAACCCCTGCCGCATCCTCCAAGATGCCACCGGCATCGACGATTCGCGCCGCATAGCCATTGGTTTCACCCTCGGTTTCTGATGGTCAGCCGCTACCATAAAATTAAACAATAAGATACTCCCCTCTTTCATTTGGCTTCGCCTCTCCCCGACGGCGAAGCCTTTTTCGTTACATTCTTCTATAAATTTTGCTGATGTGTCCTCAAAAAACTCCGCAAACCTTATTGTTTAAGGTCTTGCGAATAGAAGCAATCTGGTCTTTCTAAGTGGGTCAGGCAGCAAGAATAAAAAAAAATGGAGAAGGCAGTGAAGCCTTCCCCAATGTCAATTGCTTTTATCATAAATCCCATAATGGGAAATGATTGCAGAAAAGAGATATTTCTCTGATTAGTCTTCCCAGAGAGAATTTTGTTTGTCCCAGATATTTGAGCCACTATTTTCTTCGAATGGACCTTGCTTTCTAGAACCAATCTCTTCGCCAGGATTGTAACCTCCTCCTACACCAGGACTAGCTGTAATCATCAAGCTCTCAGCAGACCAGGTGATAGAAGTTGTTTTAGGTGCTGTATATTGTTTTTTATTCATTGTCTTCTGTGACTTTATTTGATTATTACTTTCGCACCATTGAGAATGTAGAGACCTGCCTGCTGCGGCTTGCTGATGCGCTGGCCTTGCAGATTGTAGTAAACATCAGCAGCGCGATTGGAACTGCCTGTATCAATGCTTTCGATACTCTCAATTCCTGTTGTGGTATCGTCAAAATCGAACACAACTCGTGTGCCAGCGGGCAGTGCGCTGAACTTCATATACGCCTTGTGGATGGGGAAGTTGCTGATAGTGTTCTCTGTCTTGCGGAAGGTACCGCCCTGCATCACATAAATGGGATCGGCAGTTGTGGCTGTGAGAGAGGTAATGGGGTTTACTGTCACACCAGTCATAACGTTGTTTGTGACATGGTAGACTTGCTGATCTTGTTCACCAATCGTATAGTAGAAGTCAGCATCTGTAGCTTCCTTATCAAGAACCTTGAGAAGTACGCCTGTATAAGCAGGAACGTAAGAATAAGAACCTGTGTAACCATCGTTTTTATCAACACTCGTCATTCGAACGTGCTTGGTGGCTGTGCCGTAGTCGCCTTTTCCATCCAAAATCTTAGTGCTGGCTACGAAAGCTGCTACCTCTGAACGGTGATTCTCGTTGTAGTAGTCGCTGAAGTCCACATCGAATTCGCGAGCGAAAGTACCGTACTTCTTGCTAATTTTGACATCCTTGATTTTGAACTCAAGCTGTGAGGTGAAGTCGTAAGGACTTGTTTCGTCTTTATCAGTATCTTTCTTATAGATAGTCTTCGCCCATTTTGCTTTGTATTTGTTGAGCGCAGTTTTCTTTACATAAATCTTGGTAGCTTTAGCAAACTCGCTGTAGTTTGTGTTTGTTTGGTCGAGTTCGAAGCGTGTAGTACTCAACATTTGATTAGTGGGATTGCTTTCAATGAAGAATACGCTCTTGATGATAC